>JAEYRQ010000127.1 GCA_023435545.1 Pseudomonadota bacterium
TCGGCTCGTGCCTCGGCCGGGATGACGGCGGCGCTGGCGAATAGCCTTCACCGCGGTTCTTCAGGCCGACACCGGGCGTCCCAGGCTTTCCGCCGGCAGCGCCGTCGCTGCCCCCACCCACGCCCGCCGGACATGCAGGGTCGCCAGCGCCAGCAGCAGCATGGCGACCGCCTGGTGGGTCAGCGCGACATGGATGTGGACGCCGGTGAGCAGCGTCGCGACACCGAGGCCGACCTGGGCCAGGGCAACGATCGCGATCCACGTCGCCCGCCGCGCCGCGGCGCCGCCGGGCATGCGCCGGTGTGCGTCGAGGGCGTGCAGTATCGTCGCGGCGACGACCAGGTAACCGACCATGCGGTGGTCGAACTGCACCGTGGTGATGTTCTCGAACAGGTTGATCCACCAGGGATCCATCATCATCAGGCCGTCGGGGATGAGCTTGCCGTCCATCAGCGGCCAGGTCCGGTAGGCGAGCCCGGCACGGAGGCCCGCGACCAGCGCGCCCAGCACGAACTGCAGGAATACCAGCCCGAGCAGCAGGATCGCGCCGACCCTGATGCCGATAGATGCCGTCGTCTCGGCAGCTCGCTGCTTCAGGCCGTCGGCCAGCCAGAGGAGATAGGAGAAGATCGCCACTGCGAGCGTCAGATGCGCGGCGAGCCGGTACTGGCTGACGGTGGTGCGCTCGATAAGGCCGCTCGCCACCATGTACCAGCCGAGCGCCCCCTGCAGTCCGCCCAGCAGGAAGGCGCCGAGGAGCCAGGGAACGATCGTCCGCTCGAGGCGGCCGGTCAGCAGGAAGACCAGGAACGGCACGAGGAAGATCACGCCGATCATCCGGCCGACGAGGCGGTGCGCCCACTCCCACCAGAAGATCGTCTTGAACTCCTCGAGGCTCATGCCCCGGTTGACGCGCTGGTACTGGGGTATCTGCCGATACTTGTCGAAGGCCTCCTGCCAGGCCTCTTCCGTCATCGGCGGCAGCGCGCCGGTCACCGGCTGCCACTCGGTGATCGACAGGCCGGATTCGGTGAGCCTGGTCGCGCCGCCGACGATGACGATGGCGAAGACGCTGAGCACCACCACCAGCAGCCAGCCACGCACCCAAGGCCGTGCGGCAAGCTGTCGCGGGGTCGGACCGACGGCGGTTTCCGCCTGTGGCATGGGCACGCGCCTGTTGGTTTCGGGGAGCCGGCAGCCTAGTTAGAGCCCTCGAACGGCGGCGGCAACCGGGAAGGCGCGACAGCGTCGCGCGACACGATGCCGCCGCGGCGGAATGGCGTGGAGAGCAGGCACAGTGAGACGGGGAACCCGACGGCTGGTCGGTGTGCTGGCGATCAGCGCCTTCTTTTTCGTCTACATCGTCATTGCGATGCTGATCGGCGCCACGGTCATTGTCGACCTGCACCCTGCGATCCAGATCGTCTACTTCGCCGTCGCCGGTCTCGCATGGACCCTGCCCTGCATGCCGATCATCCGATGGATGCGACGTGCCGATGCGGTCTGATGACGCTCAAGTTGCGTCGACCCTGCGGAACCGACGCCACAGCGCGAACGGGGCACCAGTCAGGTAGAGGTCGAGGTATTTCCGGCTCTGGTAATCGCCGTTCAGCGAGACCCGCGGCAGGGCCGAGAGGTGGTCGCGATGCTCCGCGAACAGCACGCCCGGGCGGGTGGTGACGGCGGTTGCAAAGCCTAGCCTGGCCGCGAGCGCGAACTCCCGCGGACCGGCCGAGGCCGGATCGCCGTAGGGATAGGCGAAGTGCTGCGGGCGAACCCCGATCCGCTCCCCAATCCGCCGACGGCTCTCGGCCATCTGATACTCGGCCTCCGCCTCGGAGAGGGCGCCCAGCATGGGGTGATCGACCGTGTGAGCGCCGATGGTGACGAGGGGATGGGCGGCGAGATCCGCGATCTCGTCCCAGGTCAGCGCCAGTTCGGCGACCATTGTCGGCACGTCCACGCCATGCCGGTCGGCCAGATCGCGCGCGAATGCCCGCCGCTCGGGTTCCGGACGTCCCCGCAGCCACCAGTATACGGTCTCGTAGGCGACGTACTTCTGTTCGACGCCGGCGCAGTCCAGCGGTGCGGACCCAGATCCCGTCGGTTCGGTCAACCGGTCCGTCCCGGCGACAGCGCGCTCCAGGATCAACCACCATGGCTCGGCGGTATGATCGGGCAGGCAGGTGGTCACATAGATGCAGAAGGGCGCCTCGAGCCGCTTCAGTACCGGCCAGGCGTGGATCAGGTTGTCGCGGTAGCCGTCGTCGAAGGTGAGGCAGGCAAAGCGTCGTCCGTCTCCCTCCAGCAACCGGCGGCGCGCCTCGTCGAGCGAGACGATGTCGAGCCCGCTGGCCCGGATCGCCAGGACGGTTGCCTCGAGGAACTCCGGCGTCACCGCCAGGATGCGGTTCGGGGCGAAGTCGGGGGGCGTGCCCGGCAGGACGTGGTGCAGCGTGAAGATCACTCCCGCACCGGCGGTGAAGGGCGCAAGCGCACGATGCGCCCTGCTGAAGTGGAGCGCGTCCAGACCCGCCTTGAAGATCGCCGTCTTGCGGCGGTTCATCCTCGCCCTCCCGCCCTAGCGCCAGCCATCGAAGGTGCCAACCAATTGCTAAGCTTTGCTTGATACTGTCACGATCCGTCCATCACAGAGGCGACGAACGCGTGAGCATGCCTGAGCCAATCGAACTTGGAGGGCACCCGGAGGCCGTGAGCGACGGCGCCGAAGGTGCCGTGGTCGAGGGACAGACGATCGCCGCCGTCACAGTCCATTCCCGTTTCGCGGAGGCGGAAGGAGTCTGGCGCGACTTCGAGCAGCATGCGGTCATGACCGCGTATCATCGCTTCGACTGGCTGGAAGCCTGGCACCGCCATATCGGCGCGCCGAAGGGAATCCAGCCGCTGATCGTGGTCGCCCGCATGGCGTCGGGCAGTCCGGCGCTGATCTGGCCGCTGGGCGTGAAGACAGTCGGCGCGGCGCGTGTTGCATCCTGGCTTGGCGGCAAGCTGGTGAACTACCAGTTCGGCCTCTACGAGCCTGCAGCGGCAGCGGGTCTCGATCGCTCCCAGTTGATGCCGGTCATGTCCCACTTGCGCGAACACGCCGGGATCGATGCCCTGTCGCTGCGCAATCAGCCGCATGAGTGGCGGGGACTTGCCAATCCGCTGCTCGATCTCCCCCACCAACCGTCGCCAAGCTTCGCCTACTCGGTTGCCCTCGATCCGGATTTCGAGGCGCTCTACGCCACGCTGCGCAGCGGCTCGACCCGCAAGAAACTGAGACGCAGCGAGCGGCGGCTGGCTGAGGAGTTCGGCTGCTGCACCCTGCGTCGCCCGAAGACCACCGACGACCTGAGCCGCGTCCTCGACACCTTCTTCCTGCAGAAGTCCGAGCGGATGCGCGAGCGGCACATCACCAACGTGTTCGCCGAACCCGGCGTCATGGGTCTGTTCCGCGAGCTCGGCCAGCGCAGCATCGGGTCCGAGACCCCTTTGCTCGATCTGTTCTGGCTCGACGCCGGAGGGCGGGTGGCGGCGACCTGGGCGGGGACCTCGGACGGCGCTCGGATGTCGGGCATCATAAATTCGTTCGACCTTGGCGTGTTCGCGCCCTTCCAGCCCGGCGAGATCCTCTTGCGCCACCTCGTCGAGCATCTCTGTCGGAGCGGTCACCGCGAATTCGATCTGGGCGTTGGCGAGGCGCAGTACAAGCGGTCGTGGTGCCCGCGCACCGATCCGCTGTTCGATTCCTTCGTGCCGCTCTCCGCCATAGGCTGGATGCACACCACCGCGGCGATGACCGGCTTCAAGCTGAAACGTGCGGCGAAGCAATCACAGTTCCTGCGCGCCCTCGCCGAGCGGTTCCGGTAGGCATCCGCCCGATCAGGCGGCGGACTGACGGTTTCCGTCCCCCTCCAGGTCGCCCACCGAGAGGATCTCGACGTGGCGCACGCCCGCGTCCTCGAGCCGGTCGCGGGCTCGCTGCGCGGCCGGATCGTCTGCCGCCCCAGACACCAGCAGAACGGCCCGCTCCGCGCGCCTGGCCAGTAGCCGTGCCTCGCCGCGCCTGTCGACGGAGGGCGCCACCAGTATCAGGACATCGTAGGTCTGGCGAAGCGCATCGAGGACCGTCTCCATGCGGTCCGAAGCGATCAGCAGCAGTGGGTCGGCAGCGGCGGTGCCTGCGGGAATCATGTGGACTCGTGAAACCGCATCCCGTCGGATGACCGTCTCGAAGTCCGAGCGCCCGGACAGGAGCTCGCCGAGGCCCGGATGCGCGGGTTCGCTGCCTCCAGCGGCTGGATGGGTTTCGCTTTCGGCCGCAAACTCCGTGTCGAGGACGACGACCCGCAGGCCTGCGTCAGACACGGCTCGTGCGAGTTCCAGCGCCATGCCGTCGGCTCCAGCGGCACGGCGGATGGTGGTCAGGAGCACCGTGCGTGCATCCTGCCCGTCGCCATCCGCTCCCAGGCCGAGCAGCACATCGCGCAGCTCCATGATCCTTGGATTGACGGGTGCCGGCTGGTGGCCCTCCGAACCGAGTTCGGTGCGAGGCAGCGGAACGGTCGGACGCGTCACCTGGATTGCGGTCGCGCCACCATCGGCCATGGCCCACTCCTGTGTCGCGGCCCCCTGGCCGGTCGCGCGGGCCAGTTCCAGCGTGATGACCACGCCGCAGCTCAACACCAGCGAGCCCAGGAAGACCGCGAGCAGCGTCGACATGGTCTTGGGGAAGTACGGGGTCGAAGCCGGCGCGGCGCGCGAAATGATGCGGGCATCAGCGGGAAGTGCCAGGAGATCCTCTCGCGCACTCGCCTCGCGGAAACGGCCTAGCATCGATTCCAGAAGGTCCCGCTGCGACTTCGCCTCGCGCTCGAGCGCGCGCAGCTGCACCTCGTTCTCGTTCGATTCCGCCGCAGTATCCTTCAGTGTCTCCAGGGTGGCGAGCAGAGCCTGTTCGCGCTCGGCCGCGATCCCCGCATCGTTCTCGGCAGCGCGAACGTAGCGGGCGGCCTCCTCCCGGATCTGCCTGCGCAGGTCGCCGAGCTGCGCATTGAGCTCCTTCATGCGCGGATGCAGCGGCCCGAGCGTCGAGGATAGCTCGGCAACCTGGGCCGTCAGGGTGACCTGCTGCGTCACCAGATTCTGGATCAGCGCCGAGTTCAGGACCTCCGAGGCCTCGACGGCCCGGCCGGATTCGATCATCTCGCGGATCATCCGCGCTCGCGCCTGCGCCTCGGACTTCTGTGCACGCGCCAGGGCGAGTTGGGTGGTGAGTTCGCTCAGCTCCTGCTGACTCAGTGTCTGCGGCTCCGCCGACCCGCGCACCAACGTGGAGAACAGCCCGTGCTCCGTCCGGAACTCCTCGACCTTCCGCTCGGCCTCGTCGACCTTGGTCGTGAGCTGCGCGATCTGGCTGCTGAGCCAGTCGCCCGCCTCGCGGGTGATCTCCTGCTTCGCGGCTCGCTGCATTGAGATGTAGCCGTCGGCGACCGCGTTGGCGACGCGCGCGGCGACCTCCGGATCGCTGGAGGAGAACTCGATGGCGATCACGCGGGAGGTGTCGACCTGATAGACGGTCAGGCGATCGTAGTAGCGGTCGAGAACCCGCTGATCGACGCTGAGTCGGCTGGGATCGCGGGTTATGCCCAGCAGGGAGAACAGTGGCGACAGAATCGAACCGCCGCCCGACGGATTGAACTCGGGCAGACGGTCCAGCCCCTCCTCCTGGATCACCTTGCGGCTCAGATCGGCAGACAAAATCAGCTGGACCTGGCTCTTGACCGCCTCCTGATCGAGCAGAGCGCGCTCCTCGTTCGTGGTGGACGGTCGGGTAAAGGCGCTTTCCCGGTTCTCGACGATGATGCGCGCCGTCGAGCGGTAGAGCGGGGTCACGCTGGAAAGCCACAGGACGGCCAGGCCGGTGATCACCAGCACTGGTATGGCGATCCACACCCGGCGGCGCCAGAGAGCGTTCAGAAGGCCGGAGAGGGACACACCCGCAGGCTCGGGCGGGCGGGCGGTAACGCCACCGTCGGCGTATGTGTGCTGAATTGCCATTGCGACTCACGACCCTCGGCCATCGGCCTTCGGGTCTAGACATCGCCGTTCAAGGTAACTTTTGGGTTAATTTCCCCCGCGCGATGGCCCTCCGGGCCGGCCGCGTCAGTGTTTGTTAACCTTGTCTGCTTACCACTCGTGAACCAAAGCAACTCGCATCCCGGCGTTGGAAATGGGTCGGCTGTTCACGTGTTTCGTCCTCTGTAGCCTGGCGCTGCTCGCCGCATGCGCGGGGCCGCCCAAGGTCGACCAGCGCTTCGTGCAGGCCCTGACGGCACCTTATCTGCTCGACAGCGGCGACCGGCTGCGCATCGTGGTTTTCAACCAGCCCTCCCTGTCCAACACCTACACGGTCGACGCCTCGGGCTTGATCTCGGTGCCGCTGATCGGCGACGTCCAGGCGCGCGGACAGACCACCAGCGATCTTGAGGCCGCCATTGCCGGACGACTGCGTGGCGGGTATCTCCGCGATCCCTCCGTCACGGTTCAGGTCGACACCTACCGGCCCTTCTTCATCATGGGCGAGGTGCGGGCACCGGGACAGTATCCCTATGTCGCCGGATTGACCGCGCGCACGGCCGTTGCGATCGGCGGAGGCTTTTCGCCCCGCGCGGTGCAGGACGTGGTGGTGATCTCCCGCCAGATCGATGGCACCATCGTCGAGGCGCGGGTACCGGCCGACCATCCCGTCCGCCCCGGCGACACGATCTATGTGATCGAGCGCTGGTTCTGACCGCCCTGCGATGGCCCACCGCCCTCTGCGCATCATCCACTGCATGCGGGCACCGGTGGGTGGATTGTTCCGGCACGTCTGCGATCTCGCCGAGGCGCAGGCACGGCGCGGGCACAGCATCGGCATCATCGCCGATGCCTCGACCGGCGGCGAGGCGGCAGAACGTCGGTTCCATACCCTGCGCGAGATCTGCAGCCTTGGCGTGGAGCGCTTCGCGATGTCGAGGCTTCCAGGTCCCGGCGATCTTGCCGTCGCGGCCAGGATCGGGCGCGTCGTCGGCAGTCTGAGGCCTGACGTGCTGCATGGCCACGGCGCCAAGGGCGGAGCCTATGCCCGCATCGCGGGGACACGACTGAGGCGGGACGGGCTGCCGGTGCGCGCCTATACGCCGCACGGTGGCAGCCTGCACTACAGCCGGACGTCGCCCGCCGGCATCCTCTACCTGGCAATGGAGCGGTTTCTCGCGCGCCGCACGGACGTCTTCCTGTTCGAGAGCCGTTTCGGCGAGCGGGCCTTCCGCGACAAGATCGGCGATCCGCCGGGCATCGTTCGGGTTGTGCACAATGGCCTGGCGCGCGGGGAGTTCGTGCCCGTCATTCAGGACACCGGGGCGACAGACTTCGTCTTCGTCGGGGAACTGCGGGCGCTCAAGGGAATCGACGTGCTGCTGGCCGCCCTGGCGCGGCTCCGTGAGGCCGGACTGCCGGCAACGGCGACCATCGTGGGAGCCGGGGCAGATGCGGACAGCCTTCGCCGCATGGCCGAGGAGCTTCAACTCTCCGGGCAGGTCCGGTTCCCCGGTCCGATGCCGGCACGTGCCGCATTTTCCATGGGACGGTGCGTCGTCGTGCCCTCGCGGGCGGAATCGCTCCCCTACATCGTGCTCGAGGCCGCAGCAGCGCGGATGCCGCTCGTCGCCACTTCGGTCGGCGGCATCCCCGAAATTTTCGGTGAACAGGCCCGCCGGCTGGTTGCGCCGGACGACGCAGAGGCGCTCGCGGCCGCGATGGGCGATGTGACGACCGATCCTGCCCGCGCCGCGCGAGAGGCGGAGGCACTGGCGCAGGATGTGCGCGAGCGGTTCTCGAGCGACGCGATGGCCGATGGGGTGCTCGCCGCGTACGAAGCCGCGCTCGCTACGGCATCGGATTAAGCCTTCCTAGAGCAATTGCTGTTAGTCGGGTCGATCGTCCGGCGGGCTTGCACCCCGGACCATCGACAACGCATGGGTATGCGGAATGAACCAAGGGAATGGCGGCCGGAACGACGTCGGCAGCACACTTCGGGCCGCAGCGCTCAACTCGGCGACCTCGCCGGCCGGAGGTCAGCGGCGCGAGGCGCCGCGCCCCGAGCTTGGACCGCTCGCCCAGACGATCGCCGGCCAGAAGGTCAATCCCGCCATCTCCCCGGTCGTCATCGCGGGGATGGCGCGGCTTGCCGAATTCCTGCTGATTCTCATCTCGGGCATCGCGATCCAGCTCGCCTACGTCTATCCGCACGAGGGCATGCCCATCATCTATCCGGTCGCGGTCGCGTCGGGGGCGGTGCTGGCGATCCTGGCGTTCCAGGCCGCCGACATCTATTCCCCGCACGGCCTGAGGAGCTACGGCCGGCAGATCAGCAAGCTCGCCATCGCCTGGCTGGGCGTCTTCGCCCTCCTGGCGCTGGCGGCATTCATGCTCAAGGTCGGAGATTCCTTCTCCCGGGGCTGGATGGCGTTGTGGTTCCTGGTCGGCCTCGCCGCGCTCGTGGCGATGTGTCGTTTGAGGCAATCTCAATAACGCTGCACGAGGGTTTTGTGGATCACGCCTTGAGGATGTGCCTCTATACCGATCATCAGATTTTTGACCGTTATCGTCGCTACCGTATAAATGGCGAGATGAAGCGTGACGAGCAGATGACCGTAGCGGAGCTGAATGCGCTGAAGATGGGCGATTTTGTGGTGCATA
>JAEYRQ010000555.1 GCA_023435545.1 Pseudomonadota bacterium
CCCCCCCCCCCCCCCCCGCGGCCTCGATCTTGGAGATCCCCTCGGCGAGCGGAATAACCTCGACGCCGGCCACACAGATTGGGCAGCGCTTCGGCGCGACCTGATCCTCCAGGATGACCGCGGCGACGCCCGCATTCTCGAACTCGCGCACCGTGCGCATCACGTTGATGGCGTTGCCGTAGCCGGTGTCGATGTCGGCCACGACCGGGATCGACACGGCGTTGACGACATTGTGGGTGACCGCGAGGTTCTCCGACATTGTGTAGAGCTCGGCGTCCGGCTGGCCGAGATAGGAGGCGGAAATGCCGAAGCCCGAGGTCAGCAGCGCGTCGAAGCCGGCCTCCTCGATCAGCTTGGCCGAGAGGGCGTCGTAGGCGCCGGCCGCCCAGACGGTCTTCTGGGCCAGGGCGCGGGACTTGAAATCAGCGGATCTTGCCATCGGTCGTGTTCTCCTGGGGCGTGTCAGGTCGCCGGATACTGCTTGAGGTAGGGAACGAGGCCGCCGGCCTCGAGCATGAGCCGGTCGGCCTTCGCCAGCGGCTCGAAGGGCAGATCGCGGCCCTGCGTGAGGTTGCGCACGACGCCGGCATCCCAGTCGATCTCGACCTCGTCCCATCGGCGGACCAGCGCACGGATGCCGGGGCAGCTGCACTGCGGAAAGCCCATGGAGATCTCGCCGCGCCAATAGCCTGGCGAGAAGGACTCCGCGATGACCCCGGCAATTCCGAGATGGCGCAGCGCCTTCATCGGCGGGTAGTGCGGATGGCCGTAGCCGAAGTTGTGGCCGCCGACGATGACGTCGCCGGGCTTCACGGACGTCGAGAACTCCGGGTCGTAGGAGGTCATCGCCAGGGCGGCGAGTTCGTCCACGTCCTGGATCTTGATGTTCTTCACACCGACGATCTGGTCGACGTCGAAGTCGTCTTCCTCGAAGATGAAGGCGACCCGGCCCCTGAGATTGCTGAGCGACATGGCCGGCCTCACAGGTACTTCCGGGGGTCGGCGATGCGGCCTTCGATCGCGGAGGCGGCGACGGCGGCGGCGTTGCAGAGGTAGATCTCGGAGTCGGGGCTGCCCATCCGGCCCTTGACGTTCAGCGTGCCGGTCGAGACCGCACGCTGGTTCTCAGTCATGGTGGCAATGCGGCCGAAGCAGTAGTCGCAGCTCGGCGAGGACACGAACCCGCCGGCCTCGACGATGGTCGAGACGTAGCCCTTGCGGGCGGCCTCGGCCATGATCTCCTGGCTGGTCGGGATGACATGCAGCATGAAGCCGGTCTTGACCTGCCGCCCCTTCAGGATGCGGGCGGCGATCTCCATGTCCTCCAGCCGTCCCGAGGCGCAGGAGCCGAGATAGCCGGTCTGCACCTCCAGCCCGAGATAGTCGGACAGGTTGCGGGTGTTGGCCGGCGTCGGCGGGATGACGACGATCGGCTCGAGCCCCGACAGGTCGATGTCGTGGACGGCCGCGTACTCGGCGTCCTCGTCGCTGTAGACCGGATCGAGCTGCTTGCGGGCGCGTGGCAGCGCGTAGGCCAGCCGCTTCTCGTCGGGATTGACGATGGCGGTGATCGCGCCGGTGAACATGGCGAGACAGGTGATCGACTGGATGCCTTCGGTGGTCAGCGTGTCGATGCCCGGCCCGCCCAGTTCCAGCACCTGGAACCGGCACGACGCCGGCCCGAGCACGCGGACCATGTGGTGGAACACATCGCGGGCCATGACCCCGGGCTGCAGTTCGCCGCGCAGGTTGACACGCACCGTTTGCGGCACGCGGATCGATACCTTCTCGCGAACGAAGGCCTCCAGCACGTTGCGGCGCATGCCGATCGCCAACGTGCCGAAGGTGCCGAGCTGGCTGATGTGGCCGTCGAAATGGACGACGAAGGCGCCAGGGGTCGCGTAGCCGACCTCGGCTGCGACCTGGTGGCCGATGCCTTTCCGCTCGTAGAGCGGCACGTCGTTCTCGGCGCACCACTTGCGGGTGCCGATATGGAGTTCCTCCTCCTTCGGCGTGGCGACCGGCACCATGTGGTCGATGAAGATGGCGTAGCGCTCGGGCTCGGCGACCTTGTCGATGCCGAACTCCTCCTTCATCTGCTTGAAGTAGACGTCGGTGTAGCCGGGGAAATCGTAGGCGAGCACGTAGTCGGGCTTCGCCATGATCTCGTCGCCGGCGCGGACGGACGGCAGTCCCGCAGCGCGCGCGAGGATCTTCTCGGTGATCGTGTAACCCATTCTCTCCTCCTCCGGCGGCGTCCGCAGCGGACGTTCGCCGGTCTCGTCAGTCGCGGACCGCGAGCCCCAGGGAGCCCGGATTCATCAGTCCGTGCGGATCGACGGCGCGCTTGACGCCCTCGAGCAGTGCCCAGGTCTCGGGGGCGAGCACGGACCTGAAGGGATAGTCGCGGGCGACCTGCCAGTTGACGCCGCCGAGGCTGGCGTAGAGCTCCTGGGTGGCGGCCCTGAGCTCGGCGACGGCGGCCCTCGCCTCGACATTGGCGGGCCGATTTCGCCACGGTTTGACCACGTCCTCGCCCAGGCTCCTGGCGTGCAGCGGGGTGATCTCGTCCAGCCAGTAGTAGGCCGGCTCCAGGAAGAACTCGGTGCCGACGGTCATCGTCATCACCGAGTAGACGATGCCGTGCTGCTGCATGAAGTCGAGCTTGCCGGCGTAGAAGGCGTCATTCGCCTCGACCACGCGCTTCCAGTCGCCGAGCGGGAACACCGCATGGATCGGTACCCAGCGCTCGCCGTCGCGGCCGAGCATTCCCCGCACCGGGCTGAACGGCTTGGAGCGCATCACCTTCGGCACCGTGTTCTCGATCTCGACGCCGTATTTCGCGGAGATCTCCCGGCACCGGTCCATCGAGGTCTTCAGTTCGGCCGCATTGCGGGCCTCGACGACCAGATGCAGCGTGAATTCGTGCGCCTGCAGGA
>JAEYRQ010000208.1 GCA_023435545.1 Pseudomonadota bacterium
CCGACCACCGACGCCGGCCGCGATGGGCGGCCGGCCGAGGTCCGGGTCTGGGACCCGCTGGTGAGAGTCTTCCACTGGAGCCTGGTCGCGGCGTTCGCCGCGGCCTGGATCAGCGGAGAGGAGTGGGAGAGACTTCACGTTCTTCTCGGGTATATCGTCGTCTCACTCGTCACCTTCCGCCTCGCGTGGGGTGTTATCGGCCCGAAACACGCCCGCTTTAGCGACTTCGTCTACCGACCGTCACGGGTGATGTCCTACCTGCGCGACACGATGGCGCTTAGAGCTCGGCGGTATCTCGGGCACAACCCGGCCGGCGGTGCGATGGTCGTGGCCCTGCTCGCCGTGCTGATCGTCGTCTGCACCACCGGTTTCATGATGACCACTGATGCGTTCTGGGGTTTTGAATGGGTCGAGGATGCCCACGAGGCCGCTGTAACCGTCACTCTGGTGCTGGTCACGGCCCATATCCTCGGCGTGGCCGTGGCGAGCTGGGAGCACCGTGAAAATCTGGTGAGATCCATGATCACCGGCCGCAAGCGGGCCTGAGGCGAACAGCCAATCGCCCCGGCACCCGCGAGGGGCGCGGCATCCGCGTCACGGAGTCAGGACCCGTCCTGGAGCGATCGACCGGCCGGCTGAAAATTCTTATCCAGGTTGTGAGGATTTATTAAGCCAACCAATGTTATAGGGGGGACCAGCACCGACACCCTCTGGACCGATGCTCTCGCACGCTCATTCCCTTGTAGATCATCACGACCTCTGGATCGTGGCGTTGGCCGCCCTTGCCTGCCTGTTCGGTTCATGGATCACGATCCGCCTGTTCCAGCGCGTTCGCGAGACCGTGGGCGCGAGGAGGCGGAGCTGGCTGGTCCTGGCAGCGGTCGCCGGCGGCTCGACAGTCTGGACCACGCATTTCCTGGCGATGCTCGGCTTCAGGCCCGACCTGCCCAGTGCGTTCGACGTCGATTTGACCGTCGCCTCACTGATCGTCGTCATCGCCGGCGTCGGGTTCGGCTTCTGGCTGGCCGCCAGGCCGGGGCGCGGGCCGCATATCGAGATCGGGGGGGCCATCGCCGGCCTGGCCATCGCGGCCATGCACTATCTCGGGATGATCGCCTACAGGGTTCCGGGCCTGATCACCTGGAATGTCGACCTCATCGTCGCTTCGATAGGCTTGTCGACGGTCTTCGCGGGCCTGGCGATCAGTCGCGCATCGCGGCCGATCGCCAGCTGGTGCCGGTACTCCGCGGCGGGCGCGCTCGTGTTGGCCATCTGCGCGCTGCACTTCGTGGGAATGGCGGCGATGACCATCTACCACGATCCCACGATCTTCGTGCCCAGTCTCGGCATGTCGAACGGCCTACTGGCGCTGCTGATCATAGCTGCCATGTCGCTGATCATCGGCTCCGCCTTCGCCACCCACTACATTGACGCCTTGACCCAGGCCGAGGCGCAGGACCGGTACCGCTATCTCGCGCGCCACGACGTCCTGACCAATCTGCCGAACCGCGCCCATCTGAGCGAGCACCTCGGCCAAGCCCTGGAGGCGTGCATCATCGACGGCCGCGGACTGGCGGTCGTGGCGATCGATCTCAACCGTTTCAAGGAAATCAACGACGTGTACGGGCACGGTGCAGGCGACAAGGTTCTCGCGGAGATCGCCGAGCGCCTGCGCCTGACGCTTCAGCCTGGCGAGTTCCTAGCGCGGGTCGGAAGCGACGACTTCATCGCGGTGAAGCGCGACTGTTCGGACCGAGGTGAGATTACGGCGTTCATATCCAGGCTGATGGCGCGCATGACCCTGCCGGTGAGCGCAGACGGCCGGATGATCAACCTCTCCGCGAGCGCCGGGGCCGCACTCTGTCCGGACGACGGGGCCGTCGCCGACGATCTGATCACACGTGCCGATCTGGCGCTCGCCCGGGCGAAGCGGAGCGGTCGGGAGTTGGTGTGCTTCTACGAGCCCTCCATGGACGAGTCAGTCCGGCGCCGCAGCGAGTTCGCGCTGGCGTTGAGGTCGGCGCTACAGAAAAACGAGCTCCGTCTGCACTTCCAGCCACAGCATTCCGTTGCGACAGTCGAGGTCATCGGCTTCGAGGCGCTGCTGCGATGGAACCGGGGCGGCGAGCACAGGATATCTCCGGCGCATTTCGTGCCGATCGCCGAGGAGACCGGCCAGATCGTGGAGATCGGAGCCTGGGTACTGCGACAGGCCTGCCGGGAGGCGGCATCCTGGAAGCGGCCCGTCTTCGTTGCAGTCAACGTCTCAGCACGGCAGATCGCCTTGTCGGATGTCGTCGGACTTGTCCGCGAGGTTCTCCTCGAGACAGGGCTTCCGGCATCTCGACTTGAGCTCGAGATCACCGAATCCGCCGTAATCAGCGATCTCAACTACACCCTGCACGTGCTTCGGCAGCTGAAAGCGACCGGCGTCCGCATCGCGCTGGACGATTTCGGGGCAGGCTATTCGTCGCTCTCGGTGCTGCGTGCATTCCCGTTCGACAAGATCAAGATGGACCGCTCGCTGATGGCCGAAGCCGATCGCGTACCCCAGGCTGCAGCCATCATCCGGGCCGTTATCGGGCTCGGCGAGAGCCTCGGCATCCCGGTGCTCGCCGAGGGCGTCGAGACGATGGCGCAACTCGATTTTCTGCGCCGGGAAGGCTGCGGCGAGGCGCAAGGCTTCTTGCTGGGCCGGCCAGGACCAATCGGAGCATTCTCGGACGTCGTCTGCACGAGCGGGGACAGCGCCTATCTGGCGCGCCGGCGCCCCAGGGTCGCCTGAGTGACGAGTCAGAAGGGCGGCGCAGACCCCGGCCGGAGCGGCACCGCAAAGCCCTGGTTGATGGCGGAGAACATCTGGTAGAAGCCAGCCAGGACGACCAGCTCGACCAGCCCCTGCCGGCCGAAACGCTTGATCGCCGCCTGCTGGGCCGCATCCGGAATCTCCCGCCAGACCAGCGCCGCGTCTATGATGGGCGCGGCGGTCGCCAACGGTTCCGGCAGGTCGGCTGGCGGGCCGGTCCGCAGGGCCTCGATCACCACCTCCGGAACACCCGCCTCGCGCGCGTGATCGACATGGTCGACCCATTCGAACGGCACGTTGCAGGACCTGGCCACCTTCAGGACGACGAACTGGTAGACTTCGCGCGGCAGCGTCGACTGGAACTTCAGGTAGTAGCCGAGCGCTTCTATCCGGCTCGCGAGCTGTGGATGGTTCATCAGCGGCAGGTAGGGACCGTCGAATGGCGCCCCGGCCGCCGCCCGCTTCGCTTTCATCTCCTCGAACAGCGCCCGGTCCTCCGGATCGAGCGCATCGGGGTCGAACGGCAGGACTGCCACCTGGTTCTCCTCCGTCCTCTCAGGCGTGATAGGACCATCGGGCGGCTTCCGCCGCGAAATCTTCGACTGGGGTCGGCGCGTTCTTCTCGGTCTTGAAGTCGATCAGCAACGGGCCGTCGTGCGCAGCGGCCGCCGCCGTCGCCGCGTCGATCTCCCCCGGCTCGCGCACCGTCAGGGCCGACAGCCCGAGCGAGCGGGCGAAGCCGGCCCAGTCGTGGTCGGGGATCGAGGTCAGCTCGGCCGGTACGTCGCCCAGCGTATGGGCACGCAGCCAGACATTGCCGAGGGCGGAGTTGTTTAGGACGACGAAGGTGACCGGCAGGCGGTATCGCGCCGCGACGGCGATCTCGATGCCGTGCATCTGCATGCAGCCGTCGCCGGTGATCACCGCCACGCGGGTGTCGGGCCGCGCGCAGGCCACCCCGTTCGCCGCGGGAATCGCCCAGCCCATTGGTCCGAGATTGGTCGCCGAGATGTAGCTCCGCGGCGCATAGGCGTCCCAGTAGTGGCCGGCGAACGCCCGGTGCGCGCCCGAATCCACCAGCA
>JAEYRQ010000212.1 GCA_023435545.1 Pseudomonadota bacterium
GGTGCGCGAAGTGGGAAGCGACGGCCCGGTCGTTCCGGAGACGGTGTTCCAGCTCGCCTCCTTCTCCAAGCCGATCTCCTCCACCGTCGCCGCAGCGCTGGTCGGAAAGGGATTCCTCGACTGGGACAGCCGGATCGCCGACATCTATCCGGCCTTTCAGCTGTCGCGGGCCTATCCGAGCGAACAGGTCACCGTCCGCGACCTGTTCGCCCACCGCTCCGGCCTGCCCGGCAACGCCGGCAACGAGCTGGAGGATCTGGGCTACGACCGCGACGAGATCCTTCACCGGCTGCGGATGGTCGCGCCTGCCTCGAGCTTCCGCTCGGCCTACAGCTACAGCAACTTCGGCATCACGGCGGGCGCCGTCGCCGCCGCCCATGCGGCGGGCACGTCCTTCGAGGAGGCAGCCGAGACCTATCTGTTCGACCCGCTCGGAATGACCTCCACCAGCGCCCGCCACGCGGATTTCCTGAAGCACGACAACCGGGCGGAACTGCATGTGCGCTATCAGGACCGCTGGCAGATGCTGGCGAAGCGGCAGCCCGACGCCCAGGCACCCGCCGGCGGCATCTCCTCCAGCGCCCGCGACCTCTCCCGCTGGCTGCGGCTGCAGCTCGGCAATGGCAGCTTCGAGGGACGGGAACTGATTCGCGCCGACGCGCTCGAGGCGACCCATCAGCCGTTGATCTATCGTGGCCACGGCCCGTTCGGCGGCCAGTCCTTCTATGGCCTCGGCTGGAACGTGGAACTGGGGCGGCGGGGCGAGGTGCTCGGGCATGCCGGCGCCTTCAGCAACGGGGCCCGGACGCTGGTCAGCATGATTCCTGCCGAGCGGACGGGGATCGTGGTGATGTCGAACGCCTTCCCGACCGGGGTACCGGAGGCGGTGGCCGAGACGTTCTTCGACCTCGTGGCCGACGGAGAGCCCTCGCGGGACTGGGCTGAGACCTGGAATGCGCTCTACGAGAGCCTGTTCGCCCCGGCGATCGCCGCCTCGCAGGCCGCCTACGGCACGCCACCGGCTGCCCCCTCACCTGCATTGGCGCTCGAGACCTATGCCGGGACCTACGCAAACGACTATTTCGGCGATGCGGTGATCGCGGTCGACGGGGATGGGCTGGAACTGAGGCTCGGGCCGGGCGGAGCCAGAACCTTCCCGCTCGCGCATTTCGACCGCGACCTGTTCCTGCAGCATTCGGCGGAGGAGATGCCGGATCTCCTCTCCGGCGTGACCTTCCGGATTGGCCCGGACGGACGGGCGAGCCATGTCACCATCGAGGCGCTGGACGACCTCGGCATGGGGACTTTCACGCGCGGGGAAGAGTGAGGGAGGAGCCGGCGGCCCCCGATCGGGGACCGCCGGCCCTGGCTTGGACGCCCCGGGGGCTGTTGCGACGTCCGGAAGCCAGTCCCGGACGATCCCACACCCCGCATGAACGCTGCCCGAAGCGGCCGTTCATCTGTCGTTCATCGGTAAGCGCCGGAGGTCTTGAACCGGGAAAATCCCATCCCCACATCCTGGCTGCGCACGCCATGAAGGGTGCGCGGACGGAAGGCCCGGCCACTCAGGCGGGCCGCCATGTCGCTTCTCAAGGAGGATATGCTATGCGTCACTTCGATCTTTCCCCGCTCTATCGTTCGACCGTCGGCTTCGACCGGCTGTTCTCGATGATGGACCAGATGTCCAACGTCGATAACGGCAGCTCGAGCTATCCGCCCTACAACATCGAGCGCACCGGCGAGAACGCCTACCGCATCACCATGGCGGTGGCCGGCTTCGGTCAGAAGGACCTCAACATCGAGGTCAAGGAGAACACGCTCACCATCCGCGGCGAGAAGGTCGCCGAGGAGGGCAAGGAGCGCGGCGAGGTGCTGTACCGCGGCATCGCCGAGCGCACCTTCGAGCGTCGCTTCCAGCTCGCCGACCATGTCGAGGTGCGTGGCGCCGAGATCGAGAACGGCCTGCTCCATGTCGAGCTGGTCCGCCAGATCCCCGAGGCGCTGAAGCCCCGCACCATCGAGATCGCGGCCGGTGGCAAGAAGACCAAGGTCATCGACCAGAAGGCCGCCTGAGGCGAGCCCCAGCCGACGACACGAGCGCCCCGACCACGTCGGGGCGCTTTTCGTTTGGGGAGCATGAAAGTGGCCCCGTCTGTCATTGACGGGCCCTCGATTGGCCGGACGGACGGATGAAGCGCCGTCACCGACGCGCCCTACCCCGCCCCGAGGACCTCGGCGAAGCGTCTGACCTCCTCCTCGCCCGTCTGGAACGAGGCGACGAAGCGGGCGAGCACTTCGCCCTGGCGCGGAGAATTTGCCGGATCGGGGATGCCCGAGGTCCAGTGATGGTAGGCGCAGCCGGCATCCTCCAGCGCCCGGTCGGCGGGTTCGGTCAGGAACGCGAACACTTCGTTGGCCTCGACCGGCGCCGCCAGCCGTGCGCCGGGCGATGCCTCGACCGCCGCGCCGATCCGGGCCGCCATCGCGTTGGCATGTCCCGCCAGTTCGAGCCACAGCCCGCCGTCCAGGTAGGCCAGAAGCTGGGTAGCCAGGAACCGGCCCTTGGAGAGGAGATGCCCGGTCCGCATCCGTTGGAACGGCAATGCCTCGGCCAGCGCCCGGTCGAACACGACGACCGCCTCGGCTGCCATTGCGCCGTTCTTGGTCGCGCCGAACGACAGGATGTCGACGCCCGCCCGCCAGGTGAGGTCGGCCGGCGCGCAGCCGAGCGCGGCGACGGCGTTGGCGAAGCGGGCGCCGTCCATGTGCAGCCGCAGATCATGGGCGCGGGCGATCCGGCCGATGGCCGCGACCTCGTCCGGCGTCCAGACCGCGCCGTATTCGCTGGCCTGCGTTATCGAGATCGCCGCGGGCTGCACATGGTGGGGCACCCCGCGCGGCCAGGTCTCCAGCCGCCGGGAAAGCACCGCCGGGTCGATCTTCGCGTACCGGCCGTCGACGCCGTAGAGCTTGGCGCCCCCGGTCAGCATCTCGGCGCCGCCGCACTCGTCGGTCGCGATATGGGCATCGTGGCTGCACAGGATGCCGGTCCAGGGCCGCGCGATCGAGGCCATCGACAGGATGTTCGCCGCCGTGCCGCTCGCGACGGGGAACACCGCGACATCCGCCTCGAACACCTCCGCTATCCGTTCGGTCAGCGCCGCCGTCCAGCGGTCGCCGCCATAGGAGCCGGCGAATCCGGTGCTGGCGTCGGCGATGGCCTGAAGGATCGGTGCGGCGATGCCGGCCGTGTTGTCGCTGGCGAAGTTCATGCTGGGCTCCCTGCGAAATCGCGGGGGAGACTAGCCTTGGAGAGGGCGGCGCGGCCACCCCAAACTGCGCACGCGCCGAGGC
>JAEYRQ010000274.1 GCA_023435545.1 Pseudomonadota bacterium
CGACAGATCCGGACGGGGGCCCCGACGGGGGACGGGTAGCAGAATTCGGGCACGAATCAAACCACTGCGGCCGCCTGGATCGCGATCAGCCGGCGCCCGCCTCGATCGTTTCCATGTCCTCGTCGGACAGGCCGAAGTGATGCCCGATCTCGTGCACCAGCACGTGCCTGACCAGCGCCCCGAGGCTTTCCTCGTGCTCGGCCCAATAATCGAGCAGCGGGCGCCGGTAGAGCCAGATCATGTTCGGCGGCTCGCCGGTGCGCACCTCGCCGCGGTGGGCGAGGCCGACGCCATGGAACAGGCCGAGCAGGTCGTAGGGAGATTCGATCCCCATCTCGTCGAGGACTTCGTCGTCGGGAAACTCGGCGACCCGGATCAGGATATCGCCGCACAGCGCCCGGAACTCGGCCGGCAACTCGGCATAGGCCTTGGCTGCGAGCGCCTCGAGATCGTCGAGGCCGGGGGCGAGGCGGTCCTGCCATGAGCCGTCGGACATAAGATCCGTCCCGCGGGAGCTAGAGATACATCGAGGCGAGATACCAGACGAGCCCGACCAGCGCGATCATCGACAGCCCCCGGCCGATGCGGCGACCCCAGACCTCGATGCGGTCGTCTGGATCGGCGTCGGCGCCGGTAAAATGCGCGCTGGCACGCTTCGCCTGGCGTACGAAGGCGCTGGTGCCGAATACCTCCGATCCCGCCGCGGCGTGCTCGATCTCCTTCAGCGCCGCGGCGCGACCGTCTTCGTCATCGCGGTGTGGTCTTGCGTTCATTGGCGTGAGCCTAGAATGCGCCTCGCGCGGTCGGCCATCGGTGACCGACCAACCTCAGTCCGGCTGCTGGCGCTGTCGCGCCCGCAGCACGTCCGGATCCTCCTCGCTGGTCAGGCGCGGCAGCCCGTCGTCGAGCTGCAGCCAGGACAGCATCGATTCAGCCCCCCAATGGCGGTCGGGCGGCACGGCTTCGGGATCGTCGAGGCTGCCGGTGACGATGCCGATCACCTCCGGTTCGAACTCATAGGCCATCGTCAATGGCGTCCCACAGACCGCGCAGAAGCCGCGAAGCCCGAATTCCGAGGAGCGATAGTCGCGGATCTCGCCCCCAAGCAGGCGAAAATGCTCGCGCGGAACGGTGATAAACGCCATGAACGCGCCGCCGGATTGGCGTCTGCACATGCTGCAGTGGCAGGTCGATGCCGTTTCGCCCGCGACACCGATCTCGTAGCGGACCGCACCGCACAGGCAGCCCCCGGACAAGGTTCTGCGGGGTCGGTCTTCCCCCTGAGGCGATGTCGGGGCGGTCACGGCCGGTTCTCCATCGGAACGAGGGATCGCAGGCTGGCCGGCGGCTGGCCTCGCCGGCAAACGGTTACCACTCGATCGAGGGCACCAGCCCTGTGATGTAGCGGATCACCCGTCGCGGCGTGCTCTCGGGCTGCTGCTGCTCGCCCAACACGAGCGGCTCGCCGACGGCGCGGGCTCCTGCATCGGCGGGAACCTCGCGTTCGGGAACCGACCCGCCGTCGGCGGTGGCCACGGCCGCGGGTGCCACCGGAGACGGGGCGGGCGATGCGGCAGGCGCGGCGGGCGGCGTGCTCGGTGATGGTGGTGGCGGGGCGGGCGTGTGAACGGGTGGCGGGACATCGGCAATGCGCGCCGTCTTCGCGTCCCGCTCCAGCGCCTCCACACGGCGCGTCCGCGCCGCGATCCGGGCCTCTAGCGCCAGCCTCTCATCCTTGGCCACCGTGCAGCTCCACGCACCGTCCTCGAGACGGCACAGATCGAAGCCGCCGGTCTCGGTGTCGAGCCGGACGACGCGGTCGTTGATCTCCATGAGCTGGTAGCGCCCGCCCTCGGTGAGCCGATCGACGGGCTCGGCGGCGGCGGAAAGGGTCGCTGCAGCTAGGAGAGGCAGGGCGAGAACTGCGATGCGCATAGTCGAATCCCCCGGAGTCTTCAGATCGCGGACGTCGCCGCGCCTCGGGCCACTCAGTGGCGGATGAAAAAGACGAAAATCCGGCGGTTTCGTTACGGTCCGCGTCGCAATGTGTCGCCTGTTGCCGTTCCGATACAGACGGTTGCCGGCCGGCGCTCGTTGACGGACCAGTGTTCAGACCTCGAGCCGGACGATGACCGGAACGTGGTCGGAGGGGCGGTCCCAGCCGCGCGCCTCGCGGATCACCGCGACCCGGTCGCACGCCTCCGACAGCCCCGGCGCCATCCACACGTGGTCGAGGCGGCGTCCCCGGTCGGCGGCGGCCCAGTCCTTCGCCCGGTAGCTCCACCAGGTGTAGAGCTTCTCCGGCGGCGGCACGTGGTGCCGAACCACGTCGACCCAGCCGAGCGCGGCGCGCACCCGCTCCAGTCCCTCGGTCTCGACCGGCGTGTGGCTGACGACCCTCAGCAACTGCTTGTGCGACCAGACGTCCTCGACCAGCGGCGCGATGTTGAGGTCGCCGACGAGCACGGCACGGTCCGACGGTGCGACGCCGTCGCGATCGGTGGCGAACCAGTCCGTCATCTCCTCAAGGAAGGCCAGCTTGTGGGCGAATTTGGGGTTGATCGCCGGATCCGGCTCGTCACCGCCCGCCGGCACGTAGAAATTATGGACCCGGATGCCGCCGCCGCGCCCGTCATCGACGTCGACAGCGATGTGGCGGCAGTCGCCGATCCCGCAGAACGGCCGCGACAGCACCGGCGCGATCTCCCGCCGCGAGACCACGGCGACGCCGTGGTAGCCCTTCTGGCCGTGCACCGCGATGTGCCGGTAGCCGAGCTTCTCGAACGTCTTGCGGGGAAAATGCCCGTCCGGGCACTTGGTCTCCTGCAGGCAGATCACGTCCGGCGCGTGCTCTGAGGCGAGACGGGCGACGAGGTCCTGGCGCAGGCGCACCGAGTTGATGTTCCAGGTCGCGATGGTGAGCGGCACGGTCGGGTCCGGTGGCAGAGGTCGGGCCGACGATCTCTAGCTTCCGCCGGAGGGGCTAGCAATCGGCGCGATAGCGAATATGGACTGGCGACCACGTAGCTTTTAGACGCGAAGCGCCCGGTCCCCGGGGGAAGGAACCGGGCGCCGTCCGCGTGGTCTGCGGAGCGCCGGGAGGGAAGCCGGCGCAAGCGGCTGGTTGCTCTGGCGAGACGGGGGCATTACCGAGAGCCAACCGCTACTCAACAGGAAATGGTTTCATCCGATCCCGGGTTCAAGTCCCGCGCGGGCGTACACCGAATTGTGAACGGGCGGCGTTGCTCAGCGTGCGTTGGAGCCGCCGATGTCGAGGACCCGGTTCTCGATGATCCGGAACATCTTCGGGTCGATGGCGACGCCGCGCACCACGTTCTCCAGCGCCACGGTGGTGTCCAGACCCTGAACATCGGTGACGGTCCAGCGCCTCAGTTCCTGCGCGGTGGGATCGAACATCAGGGTCAGCGTGCCGGGAGCATCGCCCGAGGTCTGTTCGATCGAGATCGTCACCAGTTCGCTTTCCGGATAAACGGCCAGGATGCGCGCGTCACGCAACAGATCGATGTCCTTGGACAGGATCATGTTGAGTGGCGTCGTCATCAGCGGGTACTTCTCGGTCGTCTTCAGCTTGCGGTCCTGGACCGCCACCCATCGCCCGTCCGAGATCACCTGCATCTGTGCCGGCGGAGCGTATTCGAAGCGTAGGCGGCCGGGACGCTCGATGTAGAACCGCCCTTGCGTGATATGGCCGTCCGGCGCCACCTGCACGAAGTCGCCCTCGAGCGTCGAGAGAGAATTCAGATAGGCGTTGATCTGCCGGATCGCCGCGATCTGGGCTTCGTTGAAGGCGGCCGGATCGGTCCTGGCCTCGCCGCGGAGCGGGACCAGCACGACCGTCAGCGCCAGCGCCAGAATCAGCCCATATACCCGTTTCATTTGTCCGAAAGCTCCTTGCCCCGTCTCGAAGGGTCCCGACCTCCGGTACCTGTTCTCGATAGGGTGGCGTCGGCCCGGTACCAATCAGCGCGATGTGGCGAAACCGCGACATCCGGCCAGGCGCTCAATCGTCCTCTCCCATGAGTATCTCCCGCTGGCCTTTGGAGTTGGGCCGCGAGATGATGCCCTCGTGCTCCATCTTCTCGATCAGCGAGGCGGCGCGATTGTAGCCGATCTGAAGCCGGCGCTGCACGTAGGAGGTCGAGACCTTGCCGTCACGCAGCACCACCTCGACCGCCCTGCGGTAGAGATCGTCGCCCTCGCCGCCCGAGACAACCCCCGCGATGTCGAGGCCGCCGCCGTCTGCGTCCTCTTCGGTGATCTCCTCGAGATAATCGGGCTGGCCCTGCGCCTTCAGGAAGGCGATGACGTCCTCGACCTCCCCGTCGGAGCAGAACGGGCCGTGGACACGGGTAATGCGGCCGCCGCCCATCATGTAGAGCATGTCGCCCTGGCCGAGCAGCTGTTCAGCCCCCTGCTCGCCGAGGATCGTGCGCGAATCAATCTTCGAGGTGACCTGGAAGGAGATGCGGGTCGGGAAGTTCGCTTTGATTGTGCCGGTGATTACATCGACCGAGGGCCGCTGCGTGGCGGTGATCAGGTGGATGCCGGCCGCGCGCGCCATCTGTGCCAGCCGCTGCACCGCGCCCTCGATATCCTTGCCCGCGACCATCATCAGGTCGGCCATCTCGTCGATGATCACGACGATGAACGGCATCGGCTGGAGGTCCATCTCTTCCTGTTCGTAGATCGGCTCGCCGGTCTCGCGGTCGAAGCCGGTCTGGACGGTGCGCACGACCGTCTCGCCGCGCTTCTCCGCCTCGGCCACGCGGGCGTTGTAGCCGTCGATGTTGCGCACGCCGAGCTTCGACATCTTCCTGTAGCGGTCCTCCATCTCGCGGACCGTCCACTTCAGCGCCACCACCGCCTTCTTGGGGTCGGTGACGACCGGCGAGAGGAGATGCGGGATGCCGTCATAGACCGACAGCTCCAGCATCTTCGGATCGACCATGATCAGCTTGCACTCTTCCGGCTTCAGCCGGTAGAGCAGCGACAGGATCATGGTGTTGACCGCGACCGATTTGCCCGAGCCCGTGGTGCCGGCGATCAGGAGATGCGGCATGCGCGCCAGATCGGCGATCACCGGCTCGCCGCCGATCGTCTTGCCGAGGCACAGGGCCAGCTTGGCCTTCGACTTTTCGAAGCTCTCCGAGGCCAGCAGTTCGCGGAGGTAGACGGTCTCGCGGTGGCTGTTCGGCAGCTCGATGCCGATGACGTTGCGGCCCGGAACCACCGCGACGCGCGCCGAGATCGCGCTCATCGAGCGGGCGATGTCGTCGGCCAGCCCGATGACACGCGAGGACTTCGTGCCGGGCGCGGGCTCCAGCTCGTAAAGCGTCACCACCGGACCTGGGCGGACATTGATGATCTCGCCCTTCACGCCGAAATCGTCGAGCACGGTCTCCAGCAGCCGCGCGTTCTGTTCGAGCGCGGCCATGTCGGCGCCGGTGGAAGTGCGTGAGGCCTTCGGCTCGGCGAGCAGCCGCAACGGCGGCAGCTCGTAGCCGGCACCCTGCAGCAACGAAGGCTGCGCCTCGGTCGACGCCCTCCTGCCCTGCTTCAGCCGCTGCTTGGCAGGGGTGACGCGCTTGGCCGGCTGCGGCGCCGTCTCCTCGTCGAATTCCGCATCCGCATCGAAGCCGAAATCCTCGTCGTCTTCGTACTGCTCAGGCGGCGGCACCCAGGGATTGTCCTGCTCGAAGCGGGGCTCTCGCCGGCCGTCGAGCGGCACTGCGACCGGCTCCTCGTCGGCGAACAGGCCCCGCAGCAGGGACGAACCGCTGGAAGCTCGGTCGCGACGGCGGCCGCCGGCCAGCCGGCGCAGGCGCGCCCGCAGGCTGAGCCAGCTGTGGGTGATCGCACCGAGCGGGTGGAATCCGCGGCGGTCCGTCTCCTCCCCGTCCTCGGGGGGATCGTCGTCGGGCACATCGCCAGGGACAGGACGGTGTCGGGCGGGGGCCGGCCGGGCGGTTGGCGCCTCGCGTTCTGCCGGGCCGGCCTCGCGGCGCCTGAACGGAGCAGGCAGACCCATCGCGTAGGCGAGCATCAGCGCTGCGCCGAGCCCTGCCGCCACACCGACGGGGATCGATGCGAAACTCGCCAGCACCGGTGCGAGCATCAGGCCAGTGACGTAGAGCTGGGCATCGCCGACGAGTCCGCCAAGGCCCGAGGGAAGCGGCCATGTGCGCGGCGCCGGCATCGCGGCGAAGAAGGCACAGGCGAAGGCGCTGCCGATCAGCCAGGCGGCGAGCCGTCTGCCGATGCCGGTGACCGGCCGGTCGCGAACCAGACCGATCGCCCAGGCCGCGACCGGGAGCAGCACTGCAGCCGAGGCGAGCCCCAGCATCTGCATCATCAGATCGGCGATCGCGGCTCCGGGAAATCCGAGCAGGTTGCGCGGCTCGGTGTCCGTAGCGTTGCTGAGGGAGGGGTCGTCGACCACCCAGGTCGCGAGAGCGAGCACAATCGCCGCGACGACAGCCAGCAGCGCCAGACCGACGGCCTGGGTCGACAGCCGCTCGGCCGCGTCCCGCAGGCGGTCGCCAATGCTGTCGTCGTCGCGGAAATCGGATCCCGTGGCGCTCATGGGCTCTGGACTCAATCGCCTCCGGCGTCCCGGAGCGGCCTGTCCGGCAACGCTAGCCCGCGCCGGTTAAGAGGGCTTTAACCTTGCCAGCGGCGGGAGAGGTCGACGCGGCAAACGAAAAGACCCCGGCGCGGGGCGCCCCGGTG
>JAEYRQ010000312.1 GCA_023435545.1 Pseudomonadota bacterium
CACCCGATGACCATGTACTTCCCGCTGGTGGTGCACGGGGCGATGCTGATCGAGCCGACGGAATCGGAATCGAAGGCGAGCCTCGACCTGTTCATCGCGACGCTGCGCGACCTCGCCATGGCGGCAAGGCGCGGCGACACCGACAGGTTCGCCGGCGCTCCATGGTTCTCGCCGCGCCGCCGGCTCGACGAGACCCGCGCCGCCCGCCAGCCCGTCCTGCGCTGGACGCCGCCGGCAGCGGCGGGGCCGGAGCCGGCGCGGGATGCGGCGGAGTAGGGGTTGCGCATCGAAGGCATCTAGCGCACATATACGGCAATGCCGGACCGTTCTACCGTATATCGGCCGCCGCTGCACTTCGAGTGGGACGAGCGGAAGGCCGCGTCCAACGAATCCAAGCATGGCGTGACGTTCGACGATGCTATCGATCTGTTCTCTGATCCCGGTCACTTCGTCTGGGACGTTTCGAGACCGGATGACGGCGAAGTTCGCTGGAAGGTAGTCGGAATGGTCGATGGCCGGGTATTGATCGCAGTCTTCGTGTGGCGCGGCGCGGGTGCGAGATTGATCTCGGCCCGGCGTGCCAACCCAAAGGAACAACGGAACTATGGGAATCGTACGAGCGACCCGTGATCCGAACAGGCGTGTTCAGCTCTCCCCGGAGACCAAAGCCCGCCTCGACGCGATGACGCCGGAGGAGATCGAGGCGAACGCGCTGTCGGATCCTGACAACCCGCCCGCCACCGACGAGGAACTCGAGCGCGGCGTGCTCGGCCGCAGGGTCCGTCTGGCGCGGCAGGCGCTGAACCTGACCCAGGAGCAGTTCGCCGAGCGCTTCCGCATACCCGTCGGCACGCTGCGCGACTGGGAGCAGGGCCGCCGCAAGCCGGAGGCGCCGGCGCTCGCCTATCTGACCGTGATCGAGCACGAGACCGCGGCAGTCGACCGGGCGCTGGCGGCCGCCTCCTGATGCCTGCCGCGGACCGCCGCTCCCTCTACCCGCCGATCGAGCCCTATGACTCCGGTTATCTCGATGTCGGCCATGGCCACGAGGTCTATTGGGAGGTCTGCGGCAACCCCGAGGGCAAACCCGCCGTCTTCCTGCACGGGGGACCGGGGGCAGGATGCTCGCCGGATCACCGGCGGCTGTTCGATCCGGAGAAGTACCGCGTCCTGCTGTTCGACCAGCGCGGCTGCGGGCGGTCGCGGCCGCATGCCTCGCTGGACGCGAACACCACCTGGCATCTGGTCGAGGATATCGAGCGCTTCCGCCGCATGCTGGGCGTGGAGGACTGGCTGGTGCTTGGCGGATCGTGGGGAAGCTGCCTGGCGCTCGCCTATGCCGAGACGCATCCCGATCGGGTCAGTGCTCTGATCCTGCGCGGCATCTTCACGCTCAGACGCGAGGAACTGCTCTGGTTCTACCAGCAGGGCGCGTCATGGGTGTTCCCGGACCTATGGGAGGCCTATCTCGCCCCGATTCCGGCGTCCGAGCGCCACGACATGATGGCTGCCTACCACCGGCGGCTGACGGGGGCCGACCGGCCCAGCCAGCTCGAGGCGGCGCGCGCCTGGAGCGTCTGGGAGGGGCGGACGCTGACCCTGTTGCCCGATCCGGGCATGGCGGCGCGACACGACGAGAGCGACTTCGCGCTCGCCTTCGCGCGGATCGAGAACCACTATTTCGTCAATGGCGGCTGCTTCGAGGAAGGGCAGCTGATCCGCGATGCCGGGCGGCTGAAGGACATTCCCGGCATCATCATCCAGGGCCGCTACGACATGTGCACGCCGATGCGTACCGCCTGGGACCTGCATCGCGCCTGGCCGCAAGCGGACTTTGTGGTGGTGCCCGATGCCGGCCATGCCTGGTCGGAGCCGGGAATCCTGCAGGACCTGCTGGCGGCAACGGATCGCTTCGCACGAGAAGCCTGAAGCGCGGCCTCAGAACGCAACGAAGCCCCGGACGGGGCCGGGGCTTGGTCGCTACAGGTTCGCTGTCGGACGCCTCAGGCTTACTGCAGGCGCTGCTTCACCTGCTCGATGCTGTCGGCGACCAGGGTGGAGGCCGCCTTGCCTGTCACCTTGTCGGCAAGGATCTGCCCGGCCGCTGAGATGGCGGCATCGGTGGCGGCGGCGCGGACGTCGGCAACCGCCTGCTCCTCGGCCTGCGCTATCTTCAGCTCAGCCATGCGCGTGCGCCGCGCGATCATCTCCTCGAGCTGCCGGCGCGCCTCGACCTTCAGGCGATCGGCCTCTTCCTTGGCCTGAGAGACGATGTCCTCGGCCTCCTTCTCGGCCTCGCGGCGCTTGCGCTGATACTCCGCGAGCAGCGACTGGGCCTCCTCGCGCAGCTTCTGCGCTTCCTCCAGTTCGGCGCGGATGCGGTGGGCGCGCGCGTCGAGCGCGGCCGTCGCCTTGGCGGGAACCTTGAAGTAGAGGACGAGGGCGACGAAGCCGAGGAACGATACCAGGACCCAGGCTTCGGGTGTGGTGAAGAATCCCATCTCCGGCTCCCTCAAGCGCCGCGGACGGCCGTGACGGCCGCCTCGACTTCGGCCTTCGTGGCCTTGACGCCGGCGAGCGCCTCGACGATCTCGGCCGCCGCGTCCGCCGCAGCTGCACCTACCTCGCCGAGCGCCTTGGTCTTGCTCTCGGCGATCCGGCGCTCCGCATCCGCGGTCTTCTCGGCCAGCTCCCCCTCGACCCTGGCGCGCTCCTCGCCAAGTTCGGCCTCGAGCTTGCCGCGGGTCGCCGCGGCGATCTCGTGGGCGCGGCCGCGGGCCTCGGCGAGCTCGGCCTCATAGGCCGCGATGACCTCGTCGGTCTCCGCCCCAAGCCGAGCTGCGGTGTCCAGATCGCTGGCGATCCTGTCCCGCCGATGCTCGAGCACCGTGGCGATGCGCGGCAGGGCCACGCGCGCCATGAGCGCGTACAGCAGGACGAAGGTGATGATCAGCCAGACGATCTGCGGGGCGTAGGTCTCGAAGTCGAACTGCGGCATTCCGCCGCTGCCGTGCTCCTCGACACCGAGCGCCTCGGAGATCTCGGACTGCTCGCTCTGGATCACCTCGTCGGCGACCTCGCCGTCCTGGCCGGTCACCTGGGCGAGAACGATGACGGTCTCTGGGTAGCTCAGCATCGGATCGAGCCCGTGGAAGGGGCCGCCGGCGGCAGCGCCGTCAGACGACGAAGAGGAGGATCAGGGCGACGACGAGGCCGAACAGGCCGGTTGCTTCGGCGAGCGCGAAGCCGAGCAGCAGGTTCGGGAACTGGCCCTGCGCGGCCGAGGGATTGCGCAGCGCGGCCGAGAGGTAGTTGCCGAAGATGGTGCCGATGCCGAGGCCGGCGCCGGCCAGCGCGATGCAGGCGATGCCTGCGCCGAGGTACTTTGCTGCTTCCGCTTCCATGTCACTAGCTCCTTGACGTCTGAAGGTTCTGAAGTGGTTCGGTGATGGATCCGCCCACGACCGCTCAATGGTGCATGTGGAGCGCGTCGTTGAGGTAGATGCAGGTGAGGATGGCGAAGACATAGGCCTGCAGGAAGGCCACCAGCACCTCGAGACCGGTGAAGGCGACCATCGCGGCCAGCGGCAGCCAGCCGCCGATGAAGCCGAGCATGACGACGAAGCCGGCGAACACCTTGAGCATGGTGTGCCCGGCCAGCATGTTGGCGAACAGGCGGACCGACAGGCTGACCGGTCGGGTCAGGTACGAGATGACCTCGATGACGATCAGCAGCGGCATCAGCACCATGGGCGCGCCGGAGGGGGCGAACAGCTTCAGGAAACCGATGCCGTTCTTGATGAAACCGATGATCGTGACGCCGATGAACACGGCCAGCGCGAGCACGAAGGTGACGATGATGTGGCTCGTCACGGTAAAGGCGTACGGGATCATGCCGATCATGTTCGCGAACAGGATGAACATGAACAGCGTGAAGACGAACGGGAAGAACTTCATCCCTTCGGTGCCGGCGTTCTGGCGCACCATGTTGGCAACGAATTCGTAGGAGAGTTCGGCCAGCGACTGCATGCGGCCCGGAACCAGCGCGCGCCCGCTCATCGAGGCGATGGTGAACAGGCTCACCGCGGCGACGATGATCACCATGAACAGCGCGGAATTGGTGAAGGAGACGTCGATCCCACCGATGTTGAGCGGAAGGATGCGGTTGATCTCGAACTGGTGCATCGGGTCGAACGCTGCACCGCCCTGTCCGTTCTCGGCCGCCACGCGAAGCTCCTCGTCGCCTGTCAGGTCAAGCCGGCGCCGCCGGCCTCGTCGTCCGCTCCGCCCTGAGCCTCCCGGTTCATCCGGTAGGCCTGACGGAAGATACTGCGTATTCCCGCCGCCGCGCCGAGCGCGATGAACAGCAGGAACAGAACCGGCTTCGTTGCCAGCCAGTGGTCGAGATACCAGCCGAGAAATCCGCCCACCAGCAGCCCCGCGACGAGATCGACACCGACCTTGAAGGCCATGCCGAGCGCTCTCGAACGCGCAGACCCCTCCGGCGGCGGATCGTACCGCTTGCGGACGCTGGCGAGAGTCTCACCATGCGCCTGCCGACGGCTCCTCAGATCGGCCGGAACTACCCCTGGCTCGACGGTTCCCGGTTCTGCTTTCGGCCTTTCAGTCAACGCCGCACCTCTATGGCCCGGCGTGCATCGGCCCGAAACGACAGCCGGGGCATCCCGCCCCCGAAGCCGCGCGCACCATAGTTGGCGGCCATCACAGTGTCAAGGATGGGCAGCATTGCCATAAGTCACTGATATTTCACATGTTTGTGGGCATTGTTGCACCGCGGCATCCGGTGCTTCGGCGCCGCTGCCGCCGGACTCAGCCCGCTTCCCGGAGGGTCATCGCCGCACCGAAGTCGACAGAGACGAGCTGGCTGACTCCGCGCTCGGCCATCGTCACCCCGAACAGCCGGTCCATGCGCGCCATGGTGATCGGGTTGTGCGTGATCAGCAGGAATCGCGTCTCGGTCGAGCGCGCCATCTCCTGCATCAGATCGCAGAAGCGCTCGACATTGTGGTCGTCGAGCGGTGCGTCGACCTCGTCGAGCACGCAGATCGGCGAGGGATTGGTCAGGAACACCGCGAAGATCAGCGCCGTCGCGGTCAGCGCCTGCTCGCCGCCGGACAGGAGCGTCAAGGTCTGCGGCCGCTTTCCTGGCGGGCGGGCCATGATCTCCAGCCCGGCCTCCAGCGGGTCGTCGGACTCAATCAGCTGCAGTTCGGCCGCACCGCCGCCGAACAATCGGGTGAACAGCGTCTGGAAGTGGCCATTCACCACCTCGAAGGCTGCCAGCAGTCGCTCGCGGCCTTCGCGGTTCAGGCTCGAGATCGCCTGGCGCAGCCTGTGGATTGCCTCTTCGAGGTCGCGGCGCTCCGCCACCAGCCCATCGTGGCGCGTCTCGATCTCGCGCGCCTCCTCCTCGGCGCGCAGATTGACGCTGCCCAGCCGGTCGCGGTCGCGCTTCAGCCGCTCGAGATCGCGCTCGAGATCCTCCGCGCGCGGCAGGGTGTCGTCG
>JAEYRQ010000383.1 GCA_023435545.1 Pseudomonadota bacterium
CGCGTGACGAGGCCGGCCAGGGCGTGGGAGCCGAGTGATGAGCATTCCGAACATTGCGCAGCTTCCGGTTCGCCGGCCGTTCCACCGCCGCCGCAAGACCTGCCCGTTCTCCGGCGCCGATGCGCCGAAGATCGACTACAAGGACGTCCGGCTGCTGCAGCGCTACATTTCCGAGCGCGGCAAGATCGTGCCGAGCCGCATCACCGCGGTGTCGGCCAAGAAGCAGCGCGAACTCGCCAAGGCGATCAAGCGCGCCCGCTTCCTGGGCCTTCTGCCCTACGTCGTGAAGTAAGCCCCAAGCGGCCATGGCCGCGCATACGGTTGGGCCGGCCCGTCTCCCGGAGCCGGCTCTAACCGCCAGACAGGCGGGACAGCTGAGACGATGACGAGAGACATCGACCCGGCCATCGCGATCGTCCGAATCCCGCGAAGCAAGGCTCCGCGGGCCGGAGACGTGCGTCCAGCCCCCGACACCTCTAGTCATTAGGTAAGGAGATCGACATGCAAGTCATCCTGCTCGAGCGCATTCCCAAGCTCGGCCAGATGGGCGACGTAGTGCGCGTGCGCACCGGCTATGCCCGCAACTATCTGCTGCCGCAGCGCAAGGCCCTGCGCGCCACCGAGGCGAATCGCAAGCTGTTCGAGTCGCAGCGCGCGCAGCTGGAGGCCCGCAACCTCGAACTGAAGTCGGAGGCCGAGGGCGTCGCCACCCGAATGGACGGCCAGACCGTGGTGATGATCCGCTCGGCCGGAGAGCGTGGACAGCTCTACGGCTCCGTCTCCACGCGCGACATCGCCGAAGCACTGACCGAGGCCGGTTTCAGCGTCTCTCGCAGCCAGGTGGTGCTCGACACGCCGATCAAGAATCTAGGTGTCGCCGAGGTGCCGGTCCGCCTCCATCCCGAGGTCGAGGCGCACGTCAAGATCAACGTGGCCCGCACCGCCGAGGAAGCCGAGCGCCAGGCGCGCGGCGAGGACGTGACGCTTCCCGAGGCGGACGAGTTCGAGGAGCCGCTGGAGGAAGAGGCCTTCTTCGAGGAAGAGGCAGGCGACGAAGAGCAGGGGTAACGGCGCGGCTAGCGCGTTGCACTGCTTGGACTTTCGATAGATCTGCGTACAGATCATGACGACAAGGCGCCCCGGCCGATTGAACGTCCGGGGCGCTTGATGTTTTAATCCGCATCCGCTGGGATTCTGGGGGAAGTGGCGGATCGGATATGGGAAACCTGCTCCGTTATGCGATGTCGAAGGTCGTTCGCGAGGGAAACCTGCGCGTCACCGACCATACCGGCGCGACGCATAGCTTCGGCGACGGAACCGGAACGCCGGTCCACGTGCGCTTCACCACCGCCGCGGCCGAACGCGCGGTGCTGATGAATCCTGAACTGCGGCTCGGCGAATGCTTCATGGACGGCAGTTTCGTCGTCGAGGACGGGACGATATACGACTTCCTCGACACCGTGCTGCGGCACGAGGAAGCAGGTGCGCTGCCGTGGTGGGTCTTCGCCCTGCGCGGGCTGCGATTCGCGACGCGGCGCCTGCGGCAGTTCAATCCGACGGGCCGGGCCCGCCGCAACGTCGCCCATCACTACGATCTCGACGGGCGGCTGTACCGGCTCTTTCTCGATCCCGACCTGCAGTACTCCTGCGCCTATTTCGAGACGCCGACGACGACGCTGGAAGAGGCGCAACTCGCCAAGAAGCGGCATCTCGCCGCCAAGCTGGCACTGGGAACGGGCCAGCGGGTGCTCGACATCGGCTCCGGCTGGGGCGGGCTCGGTCTCTACATTGCCGAGACCCATCCGGTCTCCGTCGTCGGCGTGACGCTCAGCACCGAGCAGCACGCGGTCAGCAATGAGCGCGCCCGCGAGAAGTCAATGGCGGACCGGGTGGAGTTCCGGCTGACCGACTATCGCAGGCTCGACGGGAAATTCGACCGGATCGTCTCGGTCGGCATGTTCGAGCATGTCGGCGTCGGCCACTACGACGAGTACTTCCGCAAGGCCCGCGACCTACTGGCCGACGACGGCGTCATGGTGCTGCATTCGATCGGCCGGTTCGGACGCCCGGGCGACACGAACTCCTGGATCCAGAAATACATCTTCCCCGGCGGCTACATCCCTTCCCTTTCGGAAGTGCTGCCGGCCATCGAGCGAGCGGGGCTGCGCGTCACCGACATCGAGATCCTCCGCCTTCACTACGCCGAGACGCTCAGGGAGTGGCGGCTGCGGTTCATGGCCAACCGGGACGAGGCGGCCAGGCTCTATGACGAGAGGTTCTGCCGGATGTGGGAGTTCTATCTGGCCGGCTCGGAAATCTCGTTCCGCCACCAGGGGATGATGAACTTCCAGATCCAGATCGTGAAGAATCAGAACGCGCTGCCGCTGACCCGGGGCTATATCGAGGACGCCGAGGACGCACTGCGTCATCGCGACGGCCCATTGATTCCCCGCCGTTCGCAGGCGGCGGAGTAAAGGTCAAGCGCCAATCCCAAGGCGCGTTTACGACCTGTTAACGATGCTGAAAACCGCGCAAACTACCAATTGAGGATTCGCGCCGCAGCGCGACTCCTCGTAGTGCAAAGCCATGAGCATTCAGGCCCTCCCCCGTCCGCTCGACGAGCGGCCCGACACCGAGTTCCGCACGGTCCCGCACAACATCGAGGCCGAGCAGGCCCTGCTGGGCGCGATCCTCGTGAACAACGAGGCCTTCTACCGGGTTTCCGACTTCCTCGTGCCGGAGCACTTCTACGATCCGGTGCACCAGCGGATCTTCGACGTCGTGTCGCGCCTGATACGGGCCAACAAGACGGCAACACCGGTCACGCTGAAGACCTTCCTGGAGCGCGACGAGCCGATCGGCGACCTGTCGGTGCCGGCCTATCTCGCGCGGCTCGCCAGCACGGCCACCACGGTGATCAACGCCGAGGACTACGGCCGCACGATCTACGATCTCGCCACCCGCCGCAGGCTGATCACGATTGGCGAGGACATGGTCAACGGCGCCTACGAGGCCGGCGTCGACATGACGCCCGCCAAGCAGATCGAGACGACCGAGCAGCGCCTGTTCGAGCTGGCGGAGACCGGAAAGTACGGCTCCGGCTTCCTGCGCTTCGGCGAGGCCCTGAAGGACGCCATCGACATGGCGAGCAAGGCCTACCAGCGCGACGGACACCTGTCCGGCATCGCCACGGGCCTCAGGGATCTCGACGACCTGATGGGCGGCCTGCAGTCCTCCGACCTGATCATCCTCGCCGGCCGCCCCGCCATGGGCAAGACGGCGCTCGCCACCAACATCGCCTTCCACATCGCCGGCAAGTACCGGGGCCAGCAGCTGCCGGATGGCCGCATCGAAACGCTCGACGGCGGTATCGTCGGCTTCTTCTCGCTGGAGATGTCGGCCGAGCAACTGGCAACGCGCATCATCTCCGAGCAGGCGGCCGTCTCCTCGGAGAACATCCGCCGCGGCAAGACCACGCGCGAGGAGTTCGACCGGCTGGTGGACGTCGCGCAGCGCCTTCAGGCGGTGCCGCTCTACATCGACGCCACCGGCGGCCTGTCGATCGCCCAGCTCGCCGCTCGCGCGCGCAGGCTGAAGCGGCAGAAGGGCCTCGACATGCTGGTGATCGACTATCTCCAGCTTCTGACCGGTGGCGGCAAGCGGGCGAGCGACAGCCGCGTCCAGGAGATCACCGAGATCACCACCGGCCTCAAGGCATTGGCCAAGGAACTGAATGTTCCGATTCTGGCGCTCTCCCAGCTCTCCCGCCAGGTGGAGGCGCGCGAGGACAAGCGTCCGCAGCTCGCCGACCTGCGCGAATCCGGCTCGATCGAGCAGGACGCCGACGTCGTCCTCTTCGTCTACCGCGAGGAGTACTACCTGAAGAACAAGAAGCCGCGCGAGGGCACGCCGGAGTTCGAGGCCTGGCAGGACGAGATGGCCCGCGCCCACGGCCTCGCCGAGGTAATCATCGGCAAGCAGCGTCACGGCCCGACGGGAACGGTCAATCTCGCCTTCCTCGCCGAGTTCACCCGCTTCGACAACCTGGCCAGCGACGCCAGGCTGCCGGAACGTTTCGAATGAGGAAGGCCACCGGCCGCGCGCCGTGGCCCGGCGAGGACCTCGAAGCCGCCGGGCGCCTGACGATCGACCTTGCCGCGATCGCCGAGAACTGGCGGAACCTCGATGCACGCGCTGGAGGCGCCGAGACGGCCGCCTGCGTCAAAGCCGACGCCTACGGGCTGGGCATCGACGCCGTCGTCCCTGCGCTCGCGGCGGCCGGATGCCGCACCTTCTTCGTCGCGCTGCTCAGCGAAGCCAGGCACGTGCGGGCAGCGGCGCCGGAAGCGACAATCTACGTGCTCGGCGGCTTCCATCCCCAGACAGGTGAGGCCTACATCGAGACCGGGGCACGGCCGGTGCTTGGATCGCTCGACGAGATGGAGGACTGGGCGGCCTTCTGCCGGTCTGCGGGCAGGCGGCTGCCGGCGGCGGTGCACATCGACACCGGCATGAACCGGCTGGGGTTGAGCCGCGAGGAATGCCTCGCCCTGCCCCGCCCGGACGAGCTGTCGCGCGACGTCGAGGTGTCGCTGGTGATGAGCCACCTCGCCTGCGCCGATACCCCGGACCATCCGCTGACGCGCGAGCAGCGCGACCGCTTCGAGATCCTGCGCCACCGGCTGCCGCCGGCGCCGGCTTCGCTCGCCAACTCCGCCGGCCTGCTCACCGATACCGAGCTTCACTACGACCTGGCGCGGCCCGGAATCGCGCTCTATGGCGGACTTGCAGTGGCCGGTCGGCCCAACCCGATGCGGCCGGTGGTCCGGCTCGAGGCGCGGGTCATCCAGGTCCGCGACGTCCCCGCCGGCTCGCCCGTCGGCTATGGTGCGGCACAGACGGTGCTGCGCGATACGCGGCTTGCGATCCTCTCGGCAGGCTACGCCGACGGTTACACGCGCCTGGCCGGCAGCACCGACGATAGACCTGGGGCGACCGTCTACTTCGGCGAAGACCCCGCTCCGCTGGTGGGCCGCGTCTCGATGGATCTGATGGCGGTGGACGTCACCGATATCCCGGAAGACCGAGTCGTTTCAGGCGCCTGGGCGGAGTTGCTGGGAGATCGATTCACGGTCGACGATCTCGCCGCGCGTGTCGGCACCATCGGCTACGAGATCCTGACCGGGCTCGGCCACCGCTATCGCCGCGACTATACCGGCGTCTGAGGAGCGACACATGGCGCGACGGTCCGCCCAGTATGTCTGCCAGGCCTGCGGCGCGGTCAGTTCCAAGTGGGCCGGCCGCTGCGAGGCCTGCGGCACCTGGAACAGCCTGGTGGAGGAGAGCGCCGGCGGCGTGCTCGCGGCGCCCGGCAAGCCGCTCGCAAAGGGCCGTGTGGTGGAACTCGTGCCGCTCGCAGGCACAAGCGAGGACGCTCCGCGCACGCTCGCCGGCATCGGCGAACTCGACCGGGTGACGGGCGGAGGCTTCGTGCGCGGCTCGGCAATCCTGATCGGTGGCGATCCGGGCATCGGCAAGTCCACCCTGCTGATCCAGGCGGCCGCCGCTGTCGCAAATGCGGGGGGGCGGGTCGTCTACGTCTCCGGCGAGGAGGCGGTCGGCCAGGTCCGGCTGCGCGCATCGCGCCTGGGGCTCTCGGAAGCAGCCGTATCGCTCGCTGCCGAGACGCGGATCGAGGACATCCTGGCGACGGTCTCGGCGGGCCCGGCGCCGGACCTGATGATCATCGATTCGATCCAGACCATGTGGACCGACCAGGTCGAATCGACACCCGGCACTGTCACCCAGATCCGCGGCGCGGCGCAGGCGCTGATCCGCTTCGCCAAGCGGGCGGGCACCACCGTCGTGCTGGTCGGCCATGTCACCAAGGATGGCCAGATCGCCGGGCCGCGCGTCGTCGAGCACATGGTCGACGCGGTGCTCTACTTCGAGGGCGACGGGGCGCACCGGTTCCGCATCCTGCGAGCGGTGAAGAACCGGTTCGGGCCGCCCGACGAGATCGGCGTCTTCGAGATGTCCGGGAAGGGCCTGATCGAAGTTCCGAACCCGTCGGCGCTGTTCCTCGGCGATCGCGACGCGCGCACGCCCGGGTCAGCCGTATTCGCCGGCATGGAGGGCACCCGGCCGCTGCTCGTCGAGTTCCAGGCGCTGGTCGCCCCCTCCCCGCTCGGCACGCCGCGCCGGGCAGTGGTGGGCTGGGATTCGAGCCGGCTGTCGATGCTGCTGGCGGTGCTGGATGCCCATTGCGGGCTGAAGCTCGGCGGACACGACGTCTACCTCAATGTCGCCGGAGGCCTCAGGATCATCGAGCCGGCCGCCGATCTGGCCGCCGCCGCCGCGCTGGTCTCCTCGCTCGCGCAGGCGCCGCTTCCCGCGGAGGCGGTGTTCTTCGGCGAGGTGTCGCTGTCGGGCGCGGTCAGGGCCGTCCCGCACGCGGCCGCGCGGCTCCGGGAGGCCCACAAGCTCGGCTTTGCGGAAGCGGTGGCGCCGGGCGGCAATCTGGCGGAGGCGGGATCCGGAGGCGTGGGCCTGGCAGCGGTCGACACGCTCGCAGGCCTGGTCGCGAGGGTCGCCGCCGGCAAGCGTGCAGCCGCTGAGGGCTGACACGCTACTGTCGCGTTCAGGCACCGTGTCGTGGATTTCCGGGGGTTGGGGCGCACGAGACGTTTGCGCAGGCCGATGATTCGGATTAACTAGCCC
>JAEYRQ010000392.1 GCA_023435545.1 Pseudomonadota bacterium
GGCCTGACCAGCGGCCAGTTCTCACTCTTGATGTCGCTCAATCGGCCCGAACCGCCGTCCATGGGGGACGTGGCCGGGGTGCTGGCGATGGACCGCACCACGCTGACAGCCGCGCTGAAGCCCCTGCAGCGGCGCGGGCTCGTCGAGATCCGGGTCGACCCGAAAGACCGCCGCAGCCGGCGTCTGGTGCTGACGGCGACGGGGCGTTCGGCGCTCGAGGCGGCGCTGCCGATCTGGACGTCCAGCCATGCTGCCGTCGAAGCGAAGCTCTCCGGGCCCGACCGGCTGCGCGCCGATCTGAGGGCGCTGTCGTGACCGGACCGCGAGCGGCGGCGAAGACGAAGACACGACGTCACGACAGCATTGCCTCGAGCCGGTCGAGCGAGGCGGACCAGCCGGACGTGTGCCGGTCGCGGGCCGCCGCATCGAAGAAGCGCTCGTGGGTCAGCGTCAGCAGCGTTCCCTCGCCATCGGGTGCGAGCACCACGGTCACCTGCGATTCACGCTCGGGCGTCGTCCGCCAGGCCCAGCTGAACACCAGCTTTCGATTGGGGACGATCTCGCGGTACACGCCGGAAACGTCGTGGCGTTCGCCGTCAGGCGTCCGGAAGGCGACGGCGTATCGCCCTCCGACCCTGAGATCGGTGTCGGCCTCGAGTGTCTTCGAGTCGGCCGAGCCCCACCATGCGAGAAGGCGATCCGGCTCGGTCCAGGCCGCATAGACCGTTTCGACAGGCGCCTTGAGACGCCGGCGCAGGACGAGGAACGGCTTGGCCGCGATATCTGCCTGGATGTTCATGCCGCGTTTCCATGCTCGCAATTAACCGTTGGGTTAAATACTACCCTCGGGACGTGCTGCCGTCAACCCCGCCAGCATGCACGCTTTACATCGCCGCCCGCCTCTCGCTATGCAGGACCTGATGTCCTGAACTGCGAACGAATGTTCTGATAGGAGAGACAAATGGATAAGGCAGGCGATCGGCTCAAGGACCGGGTGGCGATCGTGACAGGCGCGTCGTCCGGTGTCGGCGCCGCGACCGCCCGCGCGCTTGCCGGGGCTGGCGCGACATTGGCTTTGGTGGCGCGGCGGCGCGAGCGTCTGGAAGAGCTTGCCGCGGAGATCGGGGGCGGCGCGAGCGTCCATGCCGCCGATCTCTACGATCCTTCGGCGTTGGCCGGCGTCGTCGAAGACGTTGCGCGCCAGCATGGCCGGCTCGACATCCTGGTCAACAACGCCGGTTCGATGCTCTCCTCGCCATTGCGTTCCGCCGACCCCAGCGACTTGAAGCGGATGACGGACCTGAATTTCCTCACCCCGGTCCTGGCCGCGCAGGCGGCGATCGCGCCGATGCGGGCGGCGGGCGGCGGGCACCTCGTCTTCATCGGATCGCTGGGCGCCCGTTTCTGCACGCCGGGCAACGCGGTCTATGCCGGCGTGAAATCCGCCGTCCACGCCTTCGCCGAGACGCTGCGCAAGGAACTGATCGCCGACGGAACGCGGGTGACCACCATTCTGCCGGGCTTCGTCGCCACCGAGATCACCGGCCACATCCCTGACGAGGCGACCAAGACTGCGTTCGAGAGCTTCATGGGTTCGATGACGCCACTCCGTCCCGACGATATCGCCGCGGCGATCCTCTATGCCGTGACACAGCCGCCCGGCGTCTCTCCGACCGAGATCGTGGTGCGCCCGACGACGCAGCCCAACTGAGCCAGCCGCATTCGGAGGGCTTCGAGGCTCCTCCATTCCATCTATACCCGCGGAACAAAGGCGCGTAATATTTCTACTTCAAATTGAGGGCATGTCTTCTTACGCGTCAGGAGGGCTGGCATGTCGGTGGCAGATCTCGTCGGACAGATCCGCTCGCAGCAGGCGGGGATCGCCTCACCACAAGCCATGGCCGCAGGCGTATCGGCCGAAGCCGGCGCCGCCACAGAGTTGCGCTACGTCGTCGAGACCGAACACCCGGTCGATCCTGAAACCATTGCGCGGCAGGTCTCGGCGATCTACGGATTCGCGGTCGCGGCCGAGCCGGCCTTCCCCGGCACCGACGACCCCGATCTCGCCCGCCTGACCCTGCTGCGCATCCCTGGTCCCGCCGAGTCGGATCTTCGCGCCAGTCCCTTCGACCTCGCCTACGACCTGATGGACCGGCTCGGCTACGAGCGGGTCGAGCCGGATCTCGATGCCGAGATCTTCCCCGCGGAGCCAGACCGGGAGCCGGCGGCGTTGGCGCTCATGAGCGGCTTCGACGTTCTCGGCTGCTGGGTGAACGGCGCGAGCCCATCCGACAAGGGCTGGGCGCCGCGCATGCTGAGGGCGCCGCAGGCGTGGGACTTCTCCACGTCCGAGGGTCGGCCCGCCCATGGCGCGGGCGTCGTCATTGCCCAGATCGACACCGGGTTCACCGCGCATTCGGAGCTTCAGGGCGCGATCGATCCGGCACAGGGGCGGGACTTCATCGACAACGACCTCGACCCGACCGACCCGCTGCGCAAGGTCCTGCCGATCGACAACCCCGGCCACGGCACCGCGACGGCCAGCGTCGCCGTCAGCCGCGGCACGATCACCAGTGGCGGAACCGGTGGACCCGGCGAGGTGACCGGCACCGCACCGGCCGCCACACTTGTGCCAATCCGGGCCATCCGCTCCGTCTCGCGGCTTAACCAGCTCAACGTCGCCCGTGCGATCGACTACGCGGCGGACAAGGGGCTGCCGATCGTGACGATGAGCCTCGGCGGCCTTCCCAGCATCGCGCTGTGGCTGTCCCTGCGCTCGGCGGCGAAGCGGAATGTCCTGATCATGGCAGCCGCCGGCAACTGCGTGCGCGAGGTGGTGTTCCCCGCCCGATACGAGAACTGCATTGCGGTCGCCGGCGTGAACGCCGCCCGCAAGCCGTGGAAGGGCTCGTGCCGGGGCAGCGCCGTCGACGTCAGCGCGCCGGCGGAGCTGATCTGGCGGGCGAGGGCGAAGCTCGTGAACGATACGCCGGTCTTCGATGCCGACGGCACCGGCGAGGGAACCTCCTATGCGGTGGCCTTGACGGCAGGCGTCGCCGCCCTGTGGCTCGCCCATCACGGGCGCCAAAACCTGATCGGCGATCTGGCCGGCGGTGAGACCCTGCTGGACCGGTTCCGCGCATTGCTGAAACAAAGCGCACATCGGCCGTCGAACTGGGATTCCGCCAATTTCGGTGCCGGGATCGTCGACGCTGAGGCCCTGTTGACCAGCGGAATGAGACCGGAAGCGGTCCTGACGCCCATGGCAGCGGCAGGTATCCGCGGCGACAGCTACGCCGACCTCGTGGACGATATCGTCGACGACCCGTCCTCCCGCGCGGTGCTCGCCACCGGTGCGGCGCCGGCCACAGGCCTCAGCCGCGCGGAGAAGGAGAAGTTCGGCCTCGAAATCATATGGCACGTCTACCGGGCGCGGCTGGCGGCGACGCGTGGCGTATCGATGACCGCGATGGCGGGGGCCGCCGCCACCGCCCCGCCGGCGGTCTCCGACCAGCTCTCCGGCATCCTCGCCCGGCCGGGCACGGAAGCCCTCCGGCGGTTGATGGTGCCCTGAACGGCGCCGCCGGTCAGCCGATCGGCGGTTCGCTGCCGCGCCCGAAGGCCGACCTCAGCGCGGCGATATGCTCCGGCCCGATGCCGCAGCAGCCGCCGACGATGGTCGCACCGTGAGCCACCCAGTCGCGGGCAAACCGCAGATAGGCGGCCGGATCGAGGTCGCCGCGCAGGACCGACACGCCCTCGTTGGCGGCAGCGTCCTCGGGCTGCGGCGGAAAGGCGTTGGCGTAGACA
>JAEYRQ010000404.1 GCA_023435545.1 Pseudomonadota bacterium
GGCCAAGGCCGGCCGGCCGCGCGCCGAAGTTCGGGCGGCACTGGCCGACGCGCCGCCGTTGCGCGGCTTCCGCGCGGCGATCGACCGCGAGATTGCCGCCGGCCGGCCGGCGCTGATCGCCGAGATCAAGAAGGCGAGCCCGTCCAAAGGGCTGATCCGCGCCGACTTCGATCCGCCTGCTCTCGCCCGTGCCTACGAGGCGGGTGGGGCGACATGCATTTCGGTGCTGACCGACAGGCCGTCATTTCAGGGGCGGCCCGACTACCTCGTCGCGGCACGCGCGGCGGTGTCGCTGCCGGCGATCCGCAAGGATTTCCTGTACGATCCCTATCAGGTCGACGAGAGCCGTGCGCTCGGGGCCGACTGCATCCTGATCATCATGGCCGCCGTCACCGACGACGAGGCCCGGGCGCTCGAGGACGCGGCCGGGGATGTGGGCATGGATGTGCTGGTCGAGATCCATGACGCCGAGGAGCTTGAGCGGGCACTACGGCTGCGGTCAACCTTCATCGGGATCAACAATCGTGATCTGAGGACCTTCGAGACGAAACTCGAGACATCGATCGAACTCGCTGCACAGCTTCCCGCCGGCTACACGATCGTCGGCGAGAGCGGCATCTACACGCCAGCCGACATCGCCCGGCTGGAGGCCGCCGGCATGCACGCCTTCCTGGTCGGGGAGAGCCTGATGCGGCAGGACGACGTCGCGGCCGCGACGCGAGCCCTGCTCGCCCGGGCGACGGTCGATGCGGCGGAGTGATGCCTTGACCATCGTTCCCCACCCATCCGGCGTCATCCCGGCCAAGCGTGTCAGCGCGACGAGCCGGGATCGGAACGCGCATGCCGCCTGGCTGTGTTGTGCCGTCCCGATCCCGGATCGGCCTGTGGCCGTCCGGGATGAGGCGGGCGATGAACGGGACTCGGAATAGTGGCCCGCCCTTCGCTCACCCATCTGGACGAGACCGGCACCGCGCGCATGGTCGACGTGTCGGACAAGGACGTGACCGAGCGCACCGCCACCGCCGAGGGCCTGGTCCGGATGCGGGCGGAGACGCTGGATCTGATCGTCAAGGGCGAGGCCAAGAAGGGCGACGTGCTCGGCGTCGCCCGCATTGCCGGGATCATGGCGGCGAAACGGACCCACGACCTGATCCCGCTCTGCCACCCGCTCGCCCTGTCGAGGGTGTCGGTGGATCTCGAGCCGATGCCGGCGGAGAACGCCGTGCGGGTCGTCGCAACCGCCAAGGTCACCGGGCGCACAGGCGTGGAGATGGAGGCGCTGACCGCGGTCTCCGTCGCCTGCTTGACCGTCTACGACATGGTGAAGGCCGTCGACCGTGGCATCGAGATCACCGGAATCAGGCTCACCGCCAAGGCGGGCGGACGCTCGGGCGACTGGAGCGCCGAAGGCTGATGGCGCTGATACCTGTTGACGAGGCGCTCCGCCGCATCGTCTCGGACGTTTCTCCCCTTCCCCCGGAAGCCGTGGCGCTGGACCGGGCCCTGGGCCGGGCGCTTGCGGCCGATCTCGCCTCCCGCCGGACCCAGCCCCCCTGGGACGTCTCGGCGATGGACGGCTACGCAGTCAGGGCGGCAGACGTGGCGACAGTGCCGGTCCGGCTGAACGTGATCGGCAGTGCACCCGCGGGCCATCCCTTCCGGAGCGCCGTCGGCGCGGGCGAGGCCGTTCGGATCTTTACCGGCGCACCGCTGCCGGAGGGGGCCGACGCGATCGTGATCCAGGAGGACACCGAGCGCGACGGCGATACGGTCATCATCCGCGAGACGTCAGCGGCCGGACGGTTCGTGCGTCGGCGCGGCCTCGACTTTGCCGAGGGTGACGTCCTGGTTTCCGGCGGCAGCAGGCTCCGGCCGCGCGATATCGCGCTGGCGGCCGCGATGAACTACGCGGAAATCCCCGTGCGTCGCCGCCCACGGGTCGCCGTGCTCGCAACCGGCGACGAACTCGCCCCGCCCGGGACCGATCCGGGTCCGGACCGCATCATCTCCTCCAACAGCTACGGCGTCGGCGCGATGGTGCGGCAGTTCGGCGGCGAGGCGATCGACCTCGGCATCGCGCCCGACACCCGCGATGCGCTGGCGGCGGGAATCCGCCAGGCCCAGACTTCGGGCGCGGAGATACTGGTCACGCTCGGCGGTGCCTCGGTCGGCGAACATGACCTGGTGCAGGACGCGCTGAAGGCGGAAGGCCTGACGCTCGACTTCTGGCAGATCGCGATGCGGCCGGGCAAACCGCTGATGTTCGGCCGCCTCGGCGACATGCGGGTACTCGGACTGCCCGGCAATCCGGTCTCGGCGATGGTCTGCGCGCGGCTGTTCCTGGTGCCGCTGGTCGAGGAGCTGCTCGGGCTGACGGACCGGGGAACCGGCGATGTGCCGGCGGTGCTCGGCGGGGACCTGCCGGAAAACGATCGCCGGCAGGACTACCTGCGCGCGACTGCTGTCCGCGACGACACGGGACGGCTGGTCGCAGCGCCGTTTGCCCGGCAGGATTCCTCGATGCTGGCAACGCTCGGGCGCGCCGACGCCTTCATCGTGCGCCCGCCGCATGCGCCGGCGGCAAAGGCCGGAGATGCCTGCGCCGTGATGCTGCTCGACTTCTGAGGCCCTACAGCGGTCTGTCCAGATAGACCTGATAACGCTGCGGCTTGGGTTTCTCCCGGTCCTCCTCGCGCTCGTAGCGGATCGAGCTCTGGCCGATCAGCGAGACCGGCAGGATCATGAGCCGGGCGAAGGCGGTCGGCTCCGTCTGGGACGCTGCGGCGAACACCGGCTCCGGGCCGCTCTCATACCAGGCTTCCAGTGGCCCGTACTCGTGGCTCTTTCCCCCCGTGTCGATGCGGATCGACCCCGACAGCAATACGCGGATACCTGGCCCGCGATGCGTGTGCAGGTACGCGACGCCACCCGGCGGGAACTCGACGCGGTCACAGCGCAGGAGACGTCCTTTTTCGGTGTCGAAATCGAGCTGGGTCGAGAGCAGCAGGCGCGATGCGGCGCGCTCCCGGCGTTGGTCCGGCAGCGGATACGGTCTGTCGATCAGGTCCCAGCGAAGTGCGGTGGCACCCTCGCGGGAGTGCAGCGCTGTCTCGCCGTCGAGCGAGATGGCCGAGTTGGCCGCCAGCGATGCCGACTGGCCGCTGCCGTCGGCGCGCAGGTTTCCCTCCACGACATAGACCGCCGTCGCCAGGGTTGGTGCCGTCTCCAGCCGGCCGCCGGGTTCGAAGGTCTCGACGGAGGCGGTCAGATGCAGGGCGGCCATTCCCGGCTCCTCAGTGGAAATAGGCACCGCCGTCCACTACCAGCGTCTGCCCGGTGATGAACGCCGCGTCCGGCCCGGCGAGGAAGGCCACAGCACCGACGATATCCTCGGGGTGTTGGTCGCGCGGGATGACGCGCGCCTTCAGTGAAACCTCCTGAAGTTTCTCCAACTGGACCGGATTGGCCTTGACACCGTCCGACAGGGTGAAACCGGGGGCAACCGCATTGACGAGAATGCCGGCGCCGCCGAGTTCCTTGGCGAGCGCCCGGGTGAAGCCGATGATCGCTCCCTTGCTGGTCACGTAGTGCAGCAGGAACGGAACGCCCTTGAACGGCGTGCCGGAGTTTATGTTGACGATGCGGCCGCCTCCCCGCTCGCGCATCAGCGGGGCGATGGCTCGGCAGCAGAGAAATGCGCCGAGCACGTTGACGTCCATCACCCGCCGCCACTCTTCGACGCCGATCTCCTCGAATGGCTGAGGGACCAGCGAGGAATAGACGCCTGCATTGTTCACCAGGATGTCGGCGCCTCCGAACGCCGCGCGGGTGGCCTCCGCGAGGCGTGCGACATCCCCTTCACTGGAGACGTCGCAGTCCAGTCCGATCGCGCCTCCGCCGATCTCATCGGCTGCCTCGGCTGCCCCGCTCATGTCGGCGACGACGAGGCGCGCACCTTCGGCCGCCAGACGCTCCGCGATAGCCCGACCAATGCCTTGCGTCGCCCCGGTGACGATCGCCACCTTGCCCTCGAGCCGCATGCGTGCGCCTCCTCCTGGCCCTCGCACTACTTTATCGGCGAAAAGGCGGTCGGGACCAGTATCCTGTTTTCCTGGCTCTCGATGAACTCGGCGATCCTGGGCAGGTAGGCCTGCCAGGCCGGTTCGGCCATGAGTTCCGCGCGCTTGCGCTCGCGCTCCGCCAGGCTCTCGTAGCCCCACAGGTGCACCACGCTCGACAGCGTGCCGATCTCGGTGGTGAAGTAGCCGATCATACGCGGCAGGATGCGGGTCTGTATGGGCATGCCCTCGGCGACATACAGGTCCAGATAGTCCTTCATCTTGCCCAGCCTGATCTTGTAGATGCGCTCCTCGACGATCATGACGGCTCCTTCTGTTGCATCGGTGCTCTTCCGACCCTTCTGGATTCCATCACTATCCCGGCAGCGGAGCCGAGCCTTGTCGCTGCGTCTGATTTTCGCTTCCCGCTGCACTTCCGCCGCGTCAGTGCGGGCAAAAGTGCTTCTCCTCGCACCTAAATTGCAGCAACAATGTATACGTGGTAGCGTTCGAATGCGGTTCTTCGCTCGTTGAGTGGGGAGAAAAGACAGCCCCCGACAACCGGCCGCAAGGCAGGAACGCCCCGCCGGACTCGGCAGGTCCGAACGGAACGATCGCGCCTGCGGCAAGGCGACGAAGCCGCATTCGGCTGCGTGCCGGGCCGTTCCGGTCGCGCCGGTGGTCGTCTATCGAACCAAGACGGGGAGGAACATGCTAAGGCATTTCGTGATTGGCGGGCTTGCCCTGGGACTCTGCGGCGCGGCCGCCGAGGCACAGGTGAAGGTGAAGCTCGAGCCATACGTCACCGGCGTCAACGCGCCGCTGGCAATGGTGCAACCGGCCGGTGATGACCGCAAGTTCGTCATCGAGCAGTTCGGCCGCGTGCGCGTCATCGACGCGGACGGCAACCTGCAGGCGGAGCCGTTCATCGACATCCGCAACAAGCTGCCCAAGCTATGGGCGGACTTCGACGAGAAGGGTCTTCTCGGCATCGCGTTCCATCCGGATTTCGCGAACAACGGCAAGTTCTATCTTGCCCATGGCACGCCGATCGACTTCCAGGCGGACCTCGCGAAACAGTTCTGGTGGAGCCACACCAACGTCGTCGAGGAGTACACGGTTTCCGAGGACGATCCCGACGTCGCGGACACATCGTCCGTGCGGCGCATCAGCTCGATCGACTGGCCGCAGTTCAACCATAACGGCCACTGGATCGGCTTCGGCCCCGACGGCTACCTGTACATCTCCACAGGTGACGGCGGCTACGCCAACGACTGGGGTATCGGCCACAACGTCACCGAGGGCAACGGCCAGGACAACACCCAACTTCACGGCAAGATCCTGCGCATCGATGTCGACAATCCGTCCGAAGGCAGAGCCTATGGCATTCCGTCCGACAATCCGTTCGCGGGCGACATGAACAACGCGCCTGAGATCTTCGCGACCGGTTTGCGCAATCCCTGGCGTTGCTCGTTCGACATGGAGGACGGCCGGCTGTTCTGCGGCGACGTGCAGCAGAACTCCTTCGAGGAGGTCAACATCATCGAGAACGGCGGCAATTACGGCTGGCGCCGGATGGAGGCGACGCACTGCTTCGATTACACGAAGCCGGACGATCATCCCGCCGAGTGCGACAAGACCGATCTCATCGAGCCGATCCTCGAGTACAACAACTGCACGGCCAAGCCGGACGGCTGCAAGGGCATCTCTGTGACCGGCGGCTACGTCTACCGTGGCGCGCACGAGCCGTGGAAGGGCAAGTACATCTTCGGTGACTGGAGCAAGTCCTTTGCCGAGATGGACGGCCAGATCTTCGTCGCCACCGAGGGTTCCGACGGCAACTGGACGATGGAAGTGGCCGAGATCGAGGGGCTCGACGGCGACAAGGCTCCCTATATGCTCGGCTTCGCTCAGGACGCGGACGGCGAGGTCTATGCCCTGACCTCGATCACCACCGGTCCGGTCGGCAGCCTCGACACGATCTACAAGATCGTGCCGGCCGAGTGATCGGCAGGATTACGGCAATCCCGAACGGGAGGACTTCCGGCGCCACAGGCGCCGGGA
>JAEYRQ010000456.1 GCA_023435545.1 Pseudomonadota bacterium
CCCTGAACGCATCCTCTTGGCTGCGCCTCCAGGAGAGGTGAACGAACGTCGCTGCCGCAATGGTGAGGGCCAAGACGATGGCCGCAAGTATGCGTGCGTTGAAAAGGCGTGCGCTGAACAAAAATTACCCCGACTGGCCCAACCCGACGTGACGCGGGACCGCACGACGCCGGGCTGCGGTTCCATCGGGAACAAGATTTTTTTCAGCGCTCAAGAATATCCGCGACCTCGGACATGGTTGCCCTGGCGCGAAGCACGTTCTCCGACATCACCGCGAGATGATCGGGCACCAGGAAACCGTCACGCCGGCCGTTGGCGACGATCAGCGGTGCCAGCGCTGCGGCCTCGGCGACATTGCGCTCCATCCGGTTCCAGACGTCGGTGAGACGGCGGGTCTCGATCACGTCTTCAAAGTCGACGCGGGCGGCTTTGAGAATGCCGTGATAGGCGTACATCATCCCCAACGCCTCGTAGAAATAGTTGTCCGCGCGGAAGTCGATCCAGCCCCGGTCGTTGCCCTCGCCGGACACGAACCGGTTGAGGTCGGGGTCGTAGCGTGACCCGATCGAGCGTCTGGCCAGCCCGTCGGCGGTCGAGCCGAGGTCGTTGGTGATCCGCTCCAGGAACGAGCGGAGGTTGTCTGCCCGCGCGTCGAGAACCGCCTGGCAGCGCGCCAGCCGCTCGTTGTAGCGCTCGTAGAGCCCGATCGCGTTGCGATAAACGTTCGCCGATGGCGTCACCGGGCCGAACGGACGGTCCGGATCGAGCGGGTTTATCCACCAGACCTCCGAATCGTACTGGAGCGAACCGCGGGCGTTCTGCAGGTCCCGGTCGGCTTCGGAGGTGCCGCGGGCGCGGCCGATCACGTCGGACAGCTCGACGGCGGTCCTCCGCACCGCGTAGAGCACGCCGTGCTGGAAGGATTCCTTGTTGTCGAGGAACGGCGTCGCCTCCCAGGGGATGCCGAAGAATCCGAGCTTGTATTGGGGAAGCGCCGCCACCCAGGCGTTCTCGTTGACGAGGAAGTCGATCAGCAGGATCTGCATGTCGACGATCTGGCTGCGGTCGCAGGTACGCGTGTCTGCGGTGCCCTGCTCGACGGTCGTCGATTCGCCTGCCGGGCTCTGGTGTGGATCGCGCAGCACCCGCTCGGGATAGCCGAGGTCGTATCCCCTGATCCAGCTCGCGTGCCACAGCAGCGGCGCGATGTAGAGCACCACCAGCAGGAAGACGGCGATCTTGCCGATCCACCAGACATGCCTGAGTCGGCGTGGCCGTCCGTCTGGCTTCACGGCCGGTCCGACCGTGAAGATGCGCCTGACCAGCGCCATCGCCATCGCGGGAATCGACACGATCCAGGCCCATACCGTCTTGAGGAAGTCGATGATCGGATCGAGCATCTCGGATCGCCTCAGTGTGTGCCGAAGAACCGTTCCCGGACCGCCTGCTTGTGCCGCAGCACATGCTCGCCGCGCGGATGGTAGATCGTCTCGATCGCGGTGACGGCGAAGCGGCGCATCGGCGGCGTCAGGGTGGCGTAGATCTCATAGAAGCGCGGCTTGTTCACCATGAACAGGGTCACAAGATCGAAGCGGACGAACTCCGAAATCAGCCGGTTGACGTCCCAGACGTCAGGATGCTCGGGCAGCGCCCGGCGCACCAGCAGGCCCTGGGCAAGCGACAGGGTGTTGCCCCGCGCATTGCCCAGCGCCGCCCTGAGGTCCGACAGGGCGCGGAAGCGGGCGTCCTGCTTGAGCACGTCGAGGTGCTGGTAGATCAGCCGCGGCAGCTGTCGCTCGTCGAGCGCCGCCAGCGGATCGGCGATGCCCTGATGACCCAGGATCCACGCCGCCAGCATGGCTATGCGGTGATCGACGATGCCCGACGAGGACAACCACCACGGATTCACCGGCTCCAGGCTCTCGATGTGATCCAGCGCCAGGATCGCCGCGTCCTCGTCGTCCATCGGGAAGGCCTGCACGCCTGCCGGCAACGGAGACAGACGGGCGGGGTCGCCGAACAGGAACGAGCGGCCGGCGCCGCGCAGCACGTAGCAGCCGCCGAAATGCGAGGTCCAGGTCACGTCCGGCCAGCCGAATTCGAGTTCGGTCGGGATGATCCCGTTGCGCCTGATGTCGCCGCAATGACGGGCGCCATCGACGATCTGGCGCATCAGCGTCAAGTCCCGCCAGCTCTCCGGTTCGGCCTCGAAGCGGGCGACCGTCGTCTCCAGCGTCTTCGCGGCCTCCAGCGTGCCCTCCACCGAATGCACGTCGAAGCCGACCTTGCGGATCGACAGGATATCCGCAGGCTTCTCCACCTCGTAGATGAGGTTCTCCATCTCGCCGAACATGGCGTCGTTCAGCGTCAGCGTCTCGATCGCGAGGCGGTTGGCCTGCATGAAGCGCCTGAGCACGATCTGCTCGGCGGAAAACTCGGCGCGGATGATCGGCAGGTCGTGCTGGTCGGGCCCGAGCAGGATGAAAAGCCGGTTGATGCCGCGCGGATCGAGATAGTGCTCGTCGCCGCGCTCGTGCGCGATCTCCGGAGAATAGCCGGTGGCGTCGATATGGAAGTTATCGAGCGCCGTCGGCGCCAGCCGCAAGGCCTCCAGCGCCTTGTTGTAGCGCCCGACGAGGTGCGGCTCCTCGATGCGTTTCAGGCCGCCGAACATCAGCCCGTGTTCGATGAGCTCCCTCACCGGCCGGCCTCGGTCTTGTAGCGCTCGATGGCCGCTTCGCGGATGCGCATGTCGCGCACCGTGGCGGTGATCGCGGTCTCGTCGGACTTGTCCGAATAGCGGATCTCGCTGCCGGCGTAGCGGTTGACCTCCTGCAGCACCATCTCCACGGTGATCGGGCGCCGCAGCGCCGAGACCATGGCGAGCTTCACCTCGTAGGGCTGGTGCAGGAATGGCTCCGGGGTCGCGAACCACTCGTCCGGCAGGTCGAAGTCCATCGCTCGGTACTTGATCGCGTCGGTGACGTTCTTGATGGCGCGACCTGTGAAGCGCGGCTCGATCTCCTTGATGGCGTGGAGATAGGCGCCGATCTCGGCCAGAGTCGCCGGCTCCCGTCCGCCGGTCACCTGTTGCCAGGCCTCCAGCAGCTTCGCCTCTTGCGGGCGGGCGTATTCTGCGTAGCTGCCCGCGACCATCTTCTTCAGGTCCTGCGCGGCATAGAGCTCGTGATCGCCTAGCGGAATCGAGTGGTTCTTGCCCAGCAGCAGATGCAGGATGTCGATATAGTCCTCGCGCGTCTGCGGCCCGTCGACGATCCAGCGGGCGCCGGCCCGCTGACGCAGGGCGTCGTCGACCTTCTCCGGATAGTTCGAGAACATCCCGAACGAGCAGTTGCCACGCACCACCGTGTTCGGCCCGGACAATGCCTCCATCAGAACGGCGGTCACCTCCTGCTGGCCACCGGAGGCCTTCTGGTCGTCACGCTTGCCCGCGACCATGTCGACGTCATCGATGGTTCCGAAGCCGATCGAGCGCGGGTCGAGCACCCGGTCGATGAAGGACCGGCAGTTCTGGCCGGACTTGCCCTGATACTCGGAGATCTGGTCGATGCTGAAATTCTCGTAGTGGAAGGGGTAGCCGGCGATGTCGCAGATCTCCTTGACGAGGCCTGCCGTCATCTGGATCAGCGTCGTCTTGCCGGTCCCCGGATTGCCGTCGCCTATGAAGGTGAACAGGAAGCCGCCGAGCTCGACGAACGGGTTCTTGCGCGCCTCGAAGTCATAGGCCGTCAGCATGCGGGCGAGCCGCATCGCCTGGGACTTGGCGATGTGGTTGCCGACCACCTCGTGCGGCTTCTTGAACTGCAGGTCGACGCTCGACCTGCGCCGCGCGCCCGGGCGCTCGAAGCCGTGGACGTGGAAGGAATCAGCCTCCACCGCATAGGCCGCCGCGCCGAAATCCGCCAGCACCTGCCCCATGGCCGAATGGGCCGCGGCCTCGGCCGCATCCATGACATCGGCGCAGACCCGCGAGATCGGCCCGTCGAGATCTTCCGTCGAAACGCCCTGCACGGCCGCAACCAGCCGGTGCACGAACCAGCCGAGCGCATCCGACGTGTTGGCGAGCGGGATGTCGCCCGGTGCCTCCGGCTCGCGGGTCGCGCCCGAGGTCTGCACCGAGGCCATGTGGGCGGCGGCGGCGAACACCGAGACCAGCGCCTTCGCCCTGACCAGCATCCGGAACCGGTCGAGATCGGCGCCGTGCAGGGTGCCCTTCCGGTTGCGATCGCCGAGATCGAGGAAGCCGAGCGGCTCGACGAACATCTCGCCGATCGCCATGCCGACGGCCAGCGCCCTACGCGCCTCGAACAGGACGGCATGCCGCTCGGGCGGCAGCAGCGAGTCCGCCTCGTCCTCGCGCAGCACCGCCTCGAGGTTCACCCGCGAGCGCCGGCCCGCAGACGTTGCGCCGGGCGCCGGCGCCACCGGGCTGATGAAGCGGGCGACGCCCGCCGGGCGGCCATCGCCCGAGGCGGCAAGTTCGGGCGCCTCCGCGTTCTGGATCAGCGCCAGCGCGGCGGCGTAGTTGTCGCGGATGCGCTCTTCCGGGACCCTGACCGATCTGGCTTCCATGGTGACCTCAGGCGTACTCGATCAGCCGGTCGCCGGCTGCGATGACATGGTAGCGCGCATTGCGCAGTGTCGAGTGCTCGTCCCGCCGCCCGGCGATGCGCTGGAACATCGCGTGCGGCATGGCGATGTGATGCGCCACCTCGGTGACGCCGCGCTGGGCACAATCCGGATCGGCCGTATTGACGCTGAACACCTCCTGCGGCCGCGGCGAGGAGAAGAAGCCGCCGCCGACCGTCCTCGTCCCCGCCGACACCAGCGTGTCGACGCTCCAGCGGATCGCCCAGGCGTTCTCCAGGTCGTCGGCAGCCCTGATCATCGGCATCAGCGCGTCGTCCGACTTGTAGAAGACGTCCGACAGGAACGGCCCGACGGTGACGCGCACCAGGCGCTTCAGGCGCAGGCTGTCCATCGCGCTGTCGATCTGGTCTGCAAGCGTCAGCGGCTTGTAGCCTGCGCCCGAGAAGCGGTTGGCGATGCTGGCGGCGCGCTGCGCCTCGACCAGCAGGATCTCATCGCCGACCCCCTCAGGACCACCGAAATCCGCGTAGGTGCGCACCGCCCTCCCCTCCGCGCCGTCCCAGTAGTCCCAGGAGGCGCGCAGCCAGACTCCGGCGCCTGAGTCGGAGCGCACCAGCGAGCGGTCGAACGACCGCTCGGCATCGGGCTGGAAGGCGGTCTCGTGGCCGGAGCGCAATTCGCCCGCATAGACCTCGGCCGCCGCCTCGGCCATCAGGTCGCGGCCCGGCAGCCGGCGCCGTGCCAGCATCTCGTCCAGCATCGCGGACTTGATGTCCGCAAGCGGCCTGCCCGCCTGCGGGGGCTGCTGCAGGTCGTTGGAGACCGAGACGATCTCCTTCAGGATCGGCAGCCCCGACTTCTGCGTGTCGAGAGACGGCGGATCGCCGGCCGCGGTCCTCAGGTCGATGAGCCTGAACAGCCGCTCGAGCCGGCCGAACGTGTCGGCCGACGGCGGGTCGGAGAAGTCCGACAGGACGCGCGTCAGCCGGGCGAACGTCCGGAAGTAGTAGTCGCGAACCTGCTGCATCGCGCTGCGCGCCCCTTCCCTGCCGTCGGGCCGAGACTACTCCACATACTTGCCGGACTGCACCTTCTCGAGGATCGAGGCGAAGCGCCGCGCGAACTCCGCGTTCTGGATCTCGCCCTTCTTGCGCACCTCCGCCGTGCGCTTCATGAACACCTCGTGCGATTCCAGCATGCCGGCGATCCGGTTTTCCGCCGAGATGCCGATCTGAGTGATCATCGCGTCGGCCTGGGCGTCGGTCTCGCGGCCGACATCGTCGATGCGGTGGGCGACATTCTGCTGTTCCGACGTGCGGATCGACTCCACCAGCGCGTCGTACATCACCGAGCGCTGCTCGGTGTCGATCTTCAGCTTCTCGATCATGGTGCGCTGCGCCGCAGCCTGCTTGGTGAGCGATTCGATGTAGTTGGCGTATTGCGCGGCATAGCGCTCCAGCGACTGCTGCACGGCCGCCTTCTCCTGATGACGGCTCTGCAGGGTGTTGTAGGCCTCGACCGCCGCCGCCCGCTCCTGCTCGATCACCTTGCGCTGCTCCCCGGTCGCATCCGCCAGGCGCGAGTCGATCTCGGCGACCTTCGGCCCCGCCTCGTCCAGCTGGCGCGAGATGTCGTCGATCTCGCGGGCGACCTCGACGGAGCGCTCCTGCACCTTGCCCAGGCCCTCCTTGGTCGTCCCGAGCCGGATGTCGATCTCGCCGAGCTGTTCCTGCAGGATCGAGGAGATCAGGTCGGACTTGCGGATCAGTTCGTTGAGGTTGGTGCGGATGTCGGCCTCGCGGACGCGGGTCGCCCGCATCTCCTCGGACTTCCGCCTCGAGAAGATGCCCATCATCTGCTCGCCGAAGGTCGGCTTCGACATCTGCGCGAATTCCGCCCCGAAGGCCCGGGTGATCTCGTCGAGCCCGTAGATCAGCGCGGCGATGTTCGCCTGCGCCGCCTCGTTGTTGCGGGTGACCGCCTCGAAGTCGCTGTCGGCCGTGTCGATCTCGATCTGCTGCAATTGCTGGCCGCCGAGCAGCTTGGCCAGCCGCTCGTCCAGCATCTTCCGCCGAGACTCGGCGTCGCCGATGGTCGTGCGAACCTGGGCGATGTCTTTCTCAATCTCGTCGAAGCGAACCCTGCTCATCGCAATCGTCCCTCTGTGGGCCGGGGAACCGGACGAACTCGTGCCCCGGCGCCGGCGAACAATACCGCAGCGTTATGCCACGGCAGCGTGACGGTTCGCAAAGCGGATGTTGGGCAGGCATCGAATGGCCGGCCCTCAATTTCCCCCATCCAGCAGCCGCCGCGCGATCACCTGCGCCTGTATCTCCGCGGCGCCCTCGAAGATGTTGAGGATGCGGGCATCGCACAGGACGCGGCTGACCGGGTATTCGAGCGCGAAGCCGTTACCGCCGTGGATCTGGACGGCGTTGTCAGCCGCCGCCCAGGCGACGCGGGCGCCGAGCAGCTTGGCCATGCCGGCCTCCAGATCGCAGCGCCGGCCAGCGTCCTTCTCGCGCGCTGCATAGTAGGTGAGCTGGCGGGTGATCAGGATCTCCGCCGCCATCATCGCGAGCTTGTCGGCAACGCGCGGGAAGGCGACCGTCGGCTTGCCGAACTGGATGCGGTCGAGCGCGTATGTGAGGCCCAGTTCCATCGCCGACTGGGCGACGCCGATGGCGCGTGCCGCCGTCTGGATGCGGGCGGACTCGAATGTCTGCATGAGCTGCTTGAAGCCCTGCCCCTCCTCGCCGCCGAGCAGGTTGTCGGCCTTCACCTCGAAACCGTCGATGGAGATGTCGTACTCCTTCATGCCGCGGTAGCCGAGCACCTCGATCTCGCCGCCCGTCATGCCTTCGGCGGGGAAGGGCTCCGCATCGCTGCCGCGCGGCTTCTCGGCGAGCAGCATGGAGAGGCCCTTGTAGCCCTTCTCCTCAGGATCGGTGCGCACCAAGAGCGTCATCAGGTCGGCGCGGACGGGATGGGTGATCCATGTCTTCTGGCCTGTCACCTTGTAGACGTCTCCGTCTCGGACCGCCCGGGTCTTCAGCGAGGCGAGATCGGAGCCGGTGTTGGGTTCGGTGAACACCGCCGTCGGCAGGATCTCGCCCGAGGCGATCTTCGGCAACCAGTGCTGCTTCTGCGCCTCGGTGCCGCCGGTCAGGATCAATTCGGCTGCGATCTCCGAGCGGGTGCCGAGCGAGCCGACTGCGATCCAGCCGCGCGACAATTCCTCGGAGACCACGCACATCGATTCCTTGCCGAGGCCGAGCCCGCCGAACTCCTCGGGGATCGTCAGCCCGAACACGCCGAGCTCGGCAACGTGCCCGACCACCTCCATCGGGATGTATTCGTTGGCCAGGTGCCAGTCATGGGCATGCGGCACGACCTCCGCCTCGGCGAAGCGCCGCATCTCGGTGCGCATCGCCTCGAGCGTCTCGTCGAGACCGGGATCGCCGACCGTTCCCGGCCCCTGCTCGCGCATCAGCGCCACCAGCCGGGCGCGGTTCGCCGCGGTGTTGCCGGAGGCGATCAGGTCGCGAACGGCATCGCCCATGAAGGCCGCGACCTCCGCCTCGCCGAGACCGAGATCGCCGGGTCGGACGAACTCGCCCTGGCTCATCGGGATGCCGCCGGCGATCTGCGCCAGGTACTCGCCAGCGCCGATGCGCACCAGCAAATCCTCGGCCTCGCCGAAACGGCCCTCGCCGATCATCCGCTCCGCATAGCCCGCCACCTGCCGGATCGCCTCGGCATAGGTCGCGAGCCAGGCGAGACCGTGCGCCGCGTGCTGCTCGGCCTCGAGCCGCGCCGTCGAGATCCGCCCCGCCTCGGTAACGCTCGCCGCGACGGCCGAGCGGGCATGGGCGAGAAGGCGGCCCGCCCCGTCGGCTGCCTCGGTCAGGGCGGCGACGAGGTCGGGTGCGCTGGCTGTGCGGGCGGCGACGGTCGTCATCGGGCGGCTTCCTGGGCTCTTGTTGCAGTGCGGCAAAGATAGCGCCCGCGCGCCGCCGCGCAAACAGGGTTTCGGTGAAACCTCGCGCGAGCGAGACAGCGGCGGTCAGGGGTGGACAGGCGCAGTCAGCTGCCGAAGCGGGTCGCGATGGCGACACCGCCGACGGTGACGGCCATACCGACGAGTTGCACCAACGTCAGCATCTCGCCGAACAGCGCCCAGGCGACGAGCGCCGTTACCGGAGGCACCAGGTAGAACAGGGTCGCCAGCCGCGCCACGGCGCCGCGACGGATCAGGATGTAGTAGATCAGCACTGCCCCGAGCGAGAGCACCAGCACCAGCCAGCCCAGCGCAAAGACGAATTCGGGCGTCCAGTCGATGCGCATCGGTTCGCTCACGACCGCAGCCGCACCGACCACGATTGCCCCGCCGGCATACTGCAGGCAGGTGCCGGTGGCCAGATCGGTCGCGCCGCCCTTCGCCTTCTGCAGGATCGATCCGGCGGCGATCGCCAGGACCGCCAGCAGGCACGCGGCGACGGTGGCCGGTGTGATTCCGCCTCCCGCCCACTCAAGTCTCGGCCCGAGCACCAGAGCCAAGCCGGCGAGACCGATGGCGAGGCCGAGCCAGTGCGCCCGCCCCACCTTTTCACCCAGCAACGGGGCAGCGAGCAGCGTTGTCGCCATCGGCTGCAGCGCGACAATAAGCGCGGCGACACCCGCCGGCATGCCCTGCGCGATGGCCCAGAACACGCCGCCCAGATAGACGCCGTGGATCAGAACGCCGACGCCGAGACTGGCAGCGACGGTCGACCTGTCGGCCGGCCAATGCGCCCGGATCGCCAATGCCACCACGAACAGGATACCGCCGGCGATGAGAAAACGCAGAAACAGGAAAGTCAGCGGATCGGCATACGGCACGCCCAGGCGCGCCCCGATGAAGCCGGTCGACCAGAGCAGCACGAAGCTCGCAGGCAACAGACCTGCGACCAGCGCGTTACGGTGAGGCAGTGCGAGACGGGGCATCATCAAGCCGGTATCCCGCCGGCCGGGTCCGCACAAGCCCGGCAGGCGCGCATCCCCCATGCGCAAGGGGTTGGTCATGGCGGCCGGGCACGGCAGGATAAGCGCTGGAGAGGACATGGATTCGCCGAAGCCCAGGCCGCCCGAACCCGGTTCCCCGGTCCGCCGGTTCCTGCATTTGCGCGCGACCAGCAAGCGGGCGTGGTGGCTTTCGAAGGCCGTCTACGCTGCCATCGAGAGCTTCCTAATGGAGGACGGTCTCTACATGGCGAGTGCGCTCGCCTTCTCGCTGCTGCTGGCGATCTTCCCGTTCGTGATCTTCCTGACGGCGCTGACCGGCTTCCTAGGCGGCGCGGAACTGTCGGCATGGCTCACGAAGGAACTGTTCGAGGCATTCCCCGACCAGGTGGCCGCGACCCTGCAGCCGGAGGTGGAGCGGGTCGTGCGGGATGCGGGCGGGGGACTGCTGACCTTCGGTCTGGCTGTCACTCTGATCAGCGTGTCGAGCGCGGTCGAGACAGTGCGCGGCGGGCTCAATCGGGCCTATCGCCTGGCCGAGGACCGCTCGGTCGTCCGTACCCGCATCGAGAGCATCGCCTTCGTCATCATCGGGACGATCGTGCTCGTCTTCGTCGCCTTCGTCGCCGTCGTGCTGCCGATCGCCTACCGGGCGCTCGCACTGCAGACGCCGGACTTTCCGATCCCCCCCGCGGTGTTCGCGATCGTGCGGGAGGCGGTTCTGGCGGTGGTGCTTGGCGCGCTGCTCTACGCGCTGCATCGGCTGCTGCCCTGCCACGGCAAGCCTCGCCCGGCGCTCTGGCCTGGCATCCTGGTGACGCTGGCGCTGTGGGGCCTCGGCGGTCGCGCCTTCTCCTGGTATCTGGGCAGCTTCGCCGACTACGCCCGCATCTATGCCGGGCTGGCGGGAATCGTGGCGGCGCTGATCTTCTTCTATGTGGCGGCCGCCATCCTGCTGTTCGCCGGGTCGTTCAACCGCGCGATCGACGATGCCAGGGTTCGGCGCCGCCCGGCGCCGGACCCCGAGGCCTGAACCGCTTCAGGCCTTCTTCACCAGGCCGATGATGAACAGCAGGATAACTGCGCCGACCACCGAAGCGATTATCGCGGACACCCATGTCCCCCCGACGCTGATGC
>JAEYRQ010000493.1 GCA_023435545.1 Pseudomonadota bacterium
CCCGCGGGCCCCCCGCCGGGGCGCGGGCCGGCGTCCAGGTGGTCTTCGGCTTCGTCGAGCTGAAGACGCACGCCAAGCTGTCGCTGGTCGTGCGCCGGGAGGCGGGTCATCTCGCCTCCTACGTCCATATCGGGACCGGCAACTATCACCCTGTGACAGCTCGCATCTACACCGATCTGTCGTTCTTCACGACGGATCCGGCGATAACGCGGGACGTCGCTCGGATCTTCAATTTTATCACGGGCTATGCGGAGCCGCAGGGACTTGAGGCGATGGCCCTCTCGCCGTTCACGCTGAAATCGACGATCCTCAGCCATATCGAGCACGAGGCCGAGAACGCGCGGGCCGGCAAGCCCGCGGCAATCTGGGCCAAGATGAACTCGCTGGTGGATCCTGTCATCATCGACGCACTCTATCGCGCCGGCCGTGCCGGCGTGGAGATCGACCTGATCATCCGCGGCATCTGCTGCCTCAGGCCGGGCATTCCCGGGGTGTCGGACAACATCCGGGTCAAGAGCATCATCGGGCGATTCCTCGAGCATTCGCGCATCTGCGCCTTCGCCAACGGACAGCCGCTTCCGTCCCGCGAGGCAAAGGTCTACATCACATCGGCGGACTGGATGCCGCGCAACCTGGTCCGGCGCGTCGAGGCGCTGGCGCCGATCACCAACCCGACGGTCCATGCCCAGGTTCTCGACCAGATCATGATGGCGAACCTCAAGGACAACGAGCAGAGCTGGCGGCTCTTGCCCGACGGCGGGTCGAGACGCATCATCCCCGCCGAGGGCGAAGAACGGTTCAACGCCCACCGCTACTTCATGACAAATCCGAGCCTGTCCGGACGTGGAAAGTCTCTCCAGCAGCATTCCCCGAAGCCGATCGGTGCGGCCCCTGACGCCTGAGGTCGCACGGGCATTGAAGGCCGCGCCCGGGCGCCTCAACCACCTGGAGCCGGTCGCCGTCGTCGACATTGGTTCGAACTCGGTTCGTCTGGTCGTCTACGAGGGCCTCACCAGCAGCCCGACACCGCTCTTCAACGAGAAGGTGCTGTGCGGGCTCGGCCGGCTGGTCGCCAGCAAGGGCGTCCTCGCCGAGGAGGCCGTCGTCGACGCCTTGCTGGCGCTCAGGCGCTTCAACGCGATGGCGCGGCAGATCGGCGCTCGCCAGGTGCACGTGGTGGCGACGGCGGCAGTCCGCGAGGCCAGCAATGGACCTGCTTTCGTCTCCCGCGTCGAACAGGTTTTCGGTGGGCCGATCCGCGTGCTCAGCGGCGCGGAGGAGGCGCAACTTGCCGCGTACGGCATCGTCGCGGGCATGCATGAGCCCGATGGCCTCGCCGGCGACCTCGGCGGCGGCAGTTTCGAGGTCGTGGGCGTCTCCGGCCGCCAGGTGGGGGAGGGCGAGACCCTGCCGCTCGGCGGCCTCAGGCTGAAGGACCTCGCGGGACGCTCGATGAAACGGGCCGAGAAGCTGGTGGCCGACGCCGTTGACGCCTCGGCCGTGTTGGGCGAGGGGCGCGGCCGCGACTTCTTCGCGATCGGGGGGACCTTTCGGGCGCTCGCCCGCCTGCACATGTCGCAGACGGGGTATCCGCTGCACGTGATGCACGGTTACGCAATCCCGGCGCAGGAAGCGTTGGAATTCGTGCGGTTGGTGCGCCGGGTGAAGCCGACCTCGCTGTCGGCGATCGACGTGGTCAATGCGGCACGTCAGGAACTGCTGCCGTATGGCGCGCTGGTCCTCGAGCACGTTCTGCGCAGGGCGCAGCCCGCGCGGGTGGTCGTCTCCGCGCTGGGGCTGCGGGAAGGACTGCTCTACACACTGCTCGACCCTGAAGGGAAGGCGCAGGACCCGCTGCTGGCGGCCTGCGCGGACCTGTCGTACCTGCGCTCCCGTTCGCCCCGTTTCTCGCGTGAGCTCTGCTTCTGGACCGACGAGTTCATGCAATCGACCGGTCTCGAGGAATCGGCGGAGGAGAAGCGGCTGCGGCACGCGGCCTGCCTGCTGGCCGATATCGGTTGGCGGGCGCATCCGGACTACCGCGGCGAGCAGAGCCTGAACATCATTGCCCACGCGACCTTCACCGGGATCGACCATCCCGGGCGGGCATTCCTGGCGCTGACGGTCTACTATCGCCATGCAGGACTGGAGGACATCCAGCTCGGCCCCCGCATCCGCGAATTGGCGACGGCCCGGATGATCGACCGGGCACGCATCCTCGGCGCGGCGCTGAGGGTCGCCTACCTGCTCAGCGGCGCGATGCCGGGCGTCATCGACAAGGCGAAGCTCGCGGTGGAGCATCGCACCGTCGTGCTGCACCTGCCCGGCGAACTCGCCAATCTCGGCGGTGGCCGTGTCGTGGGCCGGCTGCGGCAGCTCGCGAAGCTCATCGGCCGGCGAGCCGAGATCGTCACTGTGTAGTGGGTTCGACGCCCTCGGTATCCCGCGCGTCCTGGCCGGAGGCGGTTTTGGCAGCGGGTGATCTGCGGCCGCGCCGGCGGCGGCTTTTTGCCGGCGGGCGATCCGGTGGCTCGCGCTGTTCCAGTGTGATCCGGACGCCGTCCACGGCCAGCGCCAGCCGGCCGTGCTTCAGCGCCAGGGCCTGCTCTCCAAAGATCTCTCGTCGCCAGCCGTGCAGCGCCGGGACGTGCGCCTCGTCGTCGGCGGCGATCGCCTCGATATCGTCCGAGTTGGCGACCATGCGGGCGGCGACCCTGTTTTGGTCGGCGACATGCTTCAGCAAGACCTTAAGCAGGTCGCTCACCGCGCCGGGTAGCCGCACCGGCCCGTCGGTACGCGGAACCGGTGGCAGGTCGTCCACCGGCTGTGAGCGCACCGCCTGCACGATCGAGACGAGCTCGCGGCCGGCGGCTGAGCGCTCGTAGCCGCTCGGTACGGTCCGCAGCCGGCGCAGCGCCGCCTCGGAATCGGGGGCGTGCAGCGCGATTTCGTAGATCGCGTCATCCTTGAGAATGCGGCCGCGCGGCACATCTCGGGTTTGCGCCTCCCGGTCGCGCCATGCGGCCACCGCCTTGAGGATCGCGAACTCCCGCGGCTTGCGGACCTTCATCTTGAGCCGCTTCCACGCGATCTCAGGATCAGTGTTGTAGGTTTGCGGGGATGTCAGGATATCCATCTCCTCGCGGATCCATTCCTGGCGGCCAAGTTCGTCGATCTCGGACTGAAGCTTCGCGTAGATCGGCAGCAGGTGGATCACGTCGGCTGCCGCGTAGACGAGCTGGTCGTCGCTCAGCGGGCGGCGCGACCAGTCGGTGAAGCGATGCGTCTTGTCGATGGAGCCGCCGGTCATCGCCCGCACCAGCGCCTCGTAGCCGACCGATTCGCCGTGTCCGCAGACGGCTGCGGCGACCTGGGTATCGAACAGCGGATGGGGGATCAGCCCGCCGAGGTGGAAGACGATCTCCACGTCCTGCCTCGCGGCGTGGAACACCTTGGTCACGCGCTCGTTCGCCATGAGCTCGAAGAAGGGGGCGAGGTCCAGGTCGGGGGCGATTGCGTCGACGAGGACGACGCCTGTATCCGGCGTCGCCATCTGGATCAGGCACAGCCTCGGCCAGAATGTAGTGTCGCGCATGAATTCGGTGTCGACGGCGACGTGGTCCGAGGAGGCGATGGCTGCGCAGGCGGCTGCGAGGTCGGCGGTGGTCGATATGAGGTTCATGGGATCCCTGTATAGATCAAGCGTCGGCGATTCCCAGCGGCGCCTGAGCCGCTGCCCTCGAGGAGACTGCCTGCGTATTGACTTTCAGCACCCCCTGTGCGCCTCTCCGCGGCGATTTTCCCCTTCCGCGCGAGGACGAAATGCACGCCTACCGATCCCACACCTGTGGTCAGCTGCGCGAGGCCGATGTCGGCACGACGGCGCGGCTGTCGGGCTGGGTGCATCGGGTCCGCGACCACGGCGGTCTGCTGTTCATCGACCTGCGTGACCACTACGGCATTACCCAGTGCGTCGCCGATCCGGATTCGCCCGCCTTCAAGCTGGCGGAGACGGTGCGCTCGGAGTGGGTGATCCGCGTCGACGGTGCGGTGCGCCACCGGCCGGCGGAGACGGTCAATCCGAACCTCGCCACTGGGGCGGTCGAGGTGTTCGTTACCGAAATCGAGGTCTTGAGCGCCGCCGCCGAGCTGCCGCTGCCGGTATTCGGCGAGCCCGACTATCCCGAGGACATCCGTCTCAAGTACCGGTTCCTCGACCTCAGGCGCGAGTCGCTTCACCGCAACATCGTCAAGCGCTCGGCGATCATCAATTCGCTGCGCCGGCGGATGATCGAGGGCGGCTTCACCGAGTTCCAGACACCGATCCTGACCGCCTCGAGCCCGGAGGGCGCGCGCGACTTCCTGGTGCCTTCGCGCATCCATCCCGGCAAGTTCTATGCGCTGCCGCAGGCGCCGCAGCAGTTCAAGCAGCTGACGATGATCGCCGGCTTCGACCGCTACTTCCAGATCGCGCCCTGCTTCCGCGACGAGGATGCGCGCGCCGACCGCGCGCCGGGCGAGTTCTACCAGCTC
>JAEYRQ010000590.1 GCA_023435545.1 Pseudomonadota bacterium
GAGATGAACAGCTCGGTGAACACGATCAGGTCGGCACCGAGCCGCGCCGCCTCGGCGCGCGCCGCACGGGCCTTCTGCAGGTTGCCGGCAATGTCGCCGACGATCGGATTGAGCTGAGCGCAGGCAATCGACAGGCGATCGGTCATGCGGGAGCCGTGTCTGCTTGGGCATCGGGAAGGAGGACGGCGCCCGTAGCGCCATCCGGGTCAACGGAAAATGGCGGGATGGCGGGCTCTGAGGCGAAAAATGGCGATTGCCGACTTCGAATCGGTGATTTCGCCCTGATCCGCCATTTCCCCCACCTTCGACAGCGGCAGTTCATGTACCTCGATCATCTCGTTCTCGCTGTCGAGGCCGCCGGTCCGGGCGGAATGGGGACCTCTGTAGCGTCCCCAATAGAGATGAATGACCTCGCGCATGATGCCCGGCGACGACAGCGAAGCGCCGAGCGATTCCAGCGCGTTGACCTCTGCGCCGGTCTCCTCGTGCGCCTCGCGCCTCACGCAGGCATCCGGCGCATCGCCGTCGAGCAGCCCGGCCGGTACCTCCCACAGCCAGCCGTCACCGCCGTCGAGAAATGCCGGCAGACGGAACTGGCGGATCAACAGCGCCGTCCGGCGATCGACGTCGACGGGGAGGATCGCTGCGCCGTGGCCGTGGAAATGCACCTCGCGGCTGAACCGCATGAGCCGGCCGGCCCACTGCGTCTCGACGGTCACCTGCGTCAGTTTGAGGAATCCGTCGTAGATCAGCCGCTCATCGACGACGCGCGGGGGGGAAGGCTTGTCGAATGACATTGCGTGCTCCGGTTGCGGCAGGCCTATCCGCCCGCCGCCTGCGGCGCAAGCCGATGCGATCCGGCGCGGCCTATGGCCGCCCGCGGCTGCCCGAACGCGGCCCCTACCCGAATGCGAAGGCGTCCAGCTCCAGCACGCCGTACTGGCGGCTGGCGTGGATGCGCCTGCCGCCGGTTCCCTCGCAAGCCGCGCCCAGCGCGACGTGGAGCGGCAGCAGGTGCTCGTCGGTCGGGTGGTTCTCCACCGCGAACGGCGCACGGACGCGATAGTCGACGAGCGCCTCGGTGTCGCCGGCCTCGATGCGGCCGACCATCCAGTCGACGAAGGCGGTCACCCAGCCGGGCGTCTCGCTGTCGAACGGGCGCATGCCGCGGGCGGTGAAGACTTCGTGGAGATTATGGGTGAACGAGCCCGACCCGATGATGAGGACGCTATCCCCACGCAGCGGCGCCAGCGCGCGGCCGAGGCGGTGATGGTGGGCGGCGTCGCGGTGCGGCTGGACCGAGACCTGCACCACGGGAATGTCCGCGTCCGGATAGAGCAGCATCAGCGGCACCCAGGTGCCGTGGTCGTAGCCGCGCCGCGCCACCGTGGCGACCGGCAGACCGGCCGCGCCGATCAGTTCCGCCACCCGCTCGGCCAGTTCCGGCGCGCCGGGCGCGGGATAGACCAATGTCCGCAGTTCCGGCTCGAACCCGCCGAAATCGTAGATCATGCCGGGCGCCGGATCGGACACGACGGCGGGCGCGTCGGTCTCGAAATGCGCCGAGACGCAGACGATCGCCCGCGGCCGCGGAAGGTCCCGCGCATAGCCGGCGAGGAAGGCGCGGGCGGGTGATTCGTGCAGGATCAGGTTCGGTGCCCCGTGCGATACGAACAGGCTCGGCATGGCGGACATGGCTGGGCTCCTTGCGACGGACCCGCCAGAGCTATTCATTGTCGATCGCTGCGGAAAGGCGCCGTTCGCGGACTTATTGTTCGCGCTATCGCAACAATATCTGGAGAAGCGTGCCGCTAGCGCGGCGGCCGGAACGCGTGCTGCGGCAGGGCATCGCTGATCTCGTAATCGTCGCCCTTCTCGGCGACGAAGATGTGGTGCGATACCGAAAGCCCCGTGGGGCGGTCCAGCGTGCCGGCCATGATCGAGACCGTGGACCCGCCGACCCGCTGCCAGAACAGCGGGGAGCCGCAGTTTCGGCAGAAGCGGCGCACGGCCTCGGGCGTCGACTGCCAGGCGCCGAGATTCTCCTCGCCGTCGATCGTCAGTGCGTCGAGGGCCGCATTGGTGGCGGCGACCTGGTGACCGGCCTGCCGCCGGCACGTCTCGCAATGGCAGATGGAGACCGCGCGCAGCGGACCGGTCACCTCGTAGGTGACCGCCCCACAGGCGCAGCGCCCGCGATGGATCTGCTCCGCCAAGACCCCTAGAACCCGACGGCAGCGCCGGCGTCGGGCAGCGGTGGCCGCTCGCGCGAGGCACGCTCCTGCTTCAGGCCCTCCGCCACCAGGAAGGCCAGCTCCAGCGACTGGTCGGCATTGAGGCGCGGGTCGCAGTGCGTGTGATAGCGGTCCGACAGGTCGGTTTCCGAGATCGCCCGCGCGCCGCCGGTGCATTCGGTGACGTTCTGGCCGGTCATCTCGATGTGGATGCCGCCGGCATGCGTCCCTTCGGCCTGGTGGACGGCGAAGAAGTTCTTCACCTCCTTCAGAACCCGGTCGAAGGGCCGGGTCTTGTAGCCCCCGGCAGCGATCGTGTTGCCGTGCATCGGGTCGCAGGACCAGACAACCGTCCGGCCCTCCCGCTGCACCGCGCGGATCAGCCCCGGCAGGTAGTCGGCCACCTTGTCGGCGCCGAACCGGCAGATCAGGGTGAGGCGGCCCGGCTCGTCGTCCGGGTTGAGCAGGTCGATGAGCTGCAGGAGCCCGTCCGGGCTCAGCGTGGGGCCGCACTTCAGCCCGACCGGATTGCGCACGCCGCGGCAGAATTCAACATGGGCATGGTCCGGCTGTCGGGTGCGGTCGCCAATCCACAGCATGTGGCCGGAGGTGTCGTACCATTCGCCGCTGGTCGAATCGATGCGGGTCATCGCCTGCTCGAAGCCCAGCAGCAGCGCCTCGTGGCTGGTGAAGAACTCGGTCGAGCGGAACTGCGGCGTCGCATCGGCGGTCACGCCGCAGGCGCGCATGAAGTCCATCGCCTCGGAGATGCGGTCGGCGATCTCCTTGTAGCGATGGCCCTGCGGGCTGTCGGCGACGAAGCCGAGCATCCAGCGGTTGACGTGCTCCAGGTTCGCGTAGCCGCCCTGCGCGAAGGCGCGCAGCAGGTTCAGCGTCGCCGCCGACTGCCGGTAGGCCATCAGCTGGCGGGTCGGGTCGGGAATGCGCGCCTCCGGCGTGAACTCCGGCCCGTTGATGATGTCGCCGCGATAGCTCGGCAGCTCCAGATCACCCTGCTTCTCGAACGGCGAGGAGCGCGGCTTGGCGAACTGGCCGCCGATGCGGCCGACCTTCACCACCGGCAGCGCCGCAGCATAGGTCAGCACCACCGCCATCTGCAGGAACACCCGGAAAAAGTCGCGAATGTTGTCGGCATGGTGCTCGGCGAAGCTCTCGGCGCAGTCGCCGCCCTGCAGCAGGAATCCCTCACCAGCCGCGACGCGCCCGAGCTGCTGCTTCAGCTTGCGCGCCTCGCCGGCAAACACCAGCGGCGGAAATCGCGACAGCGTGGCCTCGACCTCGGCCACCGCCGCGGGGTCCGGATAGTCGGGGACCTGTTCGATCGGCTTCGACCGCCAGGAATCGGGGGACCATGCTTTAGCCATCACGCACCAACCATTTTCACAAAGCTGCTCGGCCGGTCCAGGGAGCGGCCATCGCGAGCGGGTTATACACCCCGCATCCCGTCGGTGCCAGTATAGTAAGCCTTCAGACGGCAATGCGATTCGGCTCCATCCCCCATGCAGACCGAGCACGAGCACTCGCCCGATGCCATCGCCGCGCGCCTGGCGGACGGCCCCCGCATCAACTATCTGCGCGATTTCGTCTATGGCGGCATCGACGGGGCGGTGACGACCTTCGCCATCGTCGCCGGCGCGGTCGGGGCGAGCCTGCCGACCCGGGTCGTGCTGATCCTGGGGGTCGCCAACCTTCTTGCCGACGGGTTCTCCATGGCGGCCGCCAACTTCTCGGGCACGCGGACCGAGATCGAGGACCATGATCGTCTGCGGGCGATGGAAGAGCGGCACATCAGTCAGTTTCCGGAGGGCGAGCGCGAGGAGATACGGCAGATCTTTCGCGCCAAGGGCTATTCGGGAAGCGGGCTGGAGGCGCTCGTGCGGCTCATCACCTCGCGCCGGGATACGTGGATCGACACGATGATGACGGAGGAGCACGGGCTCGCACTCGTCAAGCGCTCGCCGATGAGAGCGGCGAGCGCGACATTCGGCGCCTTCGTCCTGTGTGGTGCGGTGCCGCTGCTGCCCTACGTGTTCGGCTTGCCGGAGAAGGCCGTCACGGCAACCCTGATGACAGCCCTCGTATTCTTTGGCATTGGGTCGTTCAAGAGCAAGTGGTCGACGTATTCCTGGTGGCGATCGGGTAGTGAAACCCTCATCATCGGCATGTGCGCCGCAGGTCTCGCATACGCTGTCGGCCGCCTGCTCGAGGCGGTTCTCTGACAGTCTTCCGCACGAATCACGGAGTTGCCCCGAATGAGATCCGCCATGGCGTCCATCGCCGCCCTGCTGATCTCGGTCTTCATCCTGCTGGCGGGTTCGGGGCTGCAGACGACGCTGGTGCCGCTTGCTGCCAATGCCAGCGGATTCGACGCCTTGCAGGTCGGCTTCCTCGGCTCGTCCTACTTCATCGGCATGATGCTCGGTTGCTTCGCGGCGCCGTGGCTGATCCGGCGCACCGGCCACATCCGCGCCTTCGGGGCCTGCACGGCGCTGGCGACGGCGGCCTCGGTGCTGTTCGCGCTGTCGATCGATCCATGGTTCTGGAGCCTGCTGCGCTGCCTGTCGGGGCTGTCCTACGCGGTGCTCTATGCGATTATCGAGAGCTGGCTCAACGACAAGTCGGACAACACCAACCGCGGCGGCGTCCTCGCCGTCTACAACGTCGTCAACTTCGGCGGCATGGCGGCGGGCCAGCAGTTCCTCCGGCTCTATCCGCCGTCTGGCTTCCAGCTGTTCTCGCTGTCGGCGGTGCTGATCTCGATCGCCTCGATCCCGGTGGCGCTGACCCGGTCGACCTCGCCGCTGGTCCCCGAATCGCCGAGATTGCGGCTGCCTTGGCTGATCCGGCTGTCGCCGGTCGCCGTCGCCGGCGCCTTCACGGTCGGCTTTGCCAACGGCGCGTTCTGGACGCTGGGGCCGGTCTACGCGACGCTGAAGGGGCTGGGGGCGAGCGGGGCGGGCGACTTCATCACCGCCTCGATCCTCGGGGCGGTTCTGGTGCTCTGGCCGGCCGGCCGCCTGTCCGACCGGGTCGACCGGCGCTACGTCATCCTGGGCTGCTGCCTCCTCTCGGCCAGCGCCGGCGTCGGCCTGGTCTTCGTGCCTGACGGTGCCGCCTGGATGATCTTCGGCTTCGCCTTCCTGTTCGGGGCCGGCGCCATGCCGATCTATTCGCTCAGCTCGGCCCATGCCGCCGACTACGCGGCGCCGGCGGAGATGGTGGTCGTGGCGACCGGGCTGCTGCTGGTCTATACGATCGGCGCCGTGGTCGGCCCGACCATGGCGGCCTCGCTGATAGAGGTGACCACCGCCGGGGCGCTGTTCGTCCTGACGGCCTCGGTC
>JAEYRQ010000014.1 GCA_023435545.1 Pseudomonadota bacterium
GCGCTGATGTCGGCGATCGTCGATGCGGAGGGCAACCTGGTCTCCGGCGCCGGCGCTGTCTCGGCCCGCAAGGTCAACGACCAGGGGTTCTTCGAGGTTTTCTTCCAGCGTACGGTCGGCAATTGCACCAGCGTCGCCAGCGTCGGCGGCGCCAGCTACGTCTCGACGATCGGCCACGGCATGGCCGAGACCTACAACGTCGCCAATATCGGCGGCGGCACCGGCATCACGGTGCTCACCCGCGACCAGAGCGGCGTGCCGGTCAAGCGCGATTTCCAGGTGATCGTCTTCTGCGCGAAGTGAGCGGCGGGCCGCATCCCCGCTTGCAACGACCGAAACCCGTTCTCGCTGCCGGCGAAATCGACGCGAAACGGCGATGCCGGTCGAATGGGCAGGGCGCAAGGGATGAGGCGCCGTCTCCATCGCCGTCAACTCCCGGCAGAAGGCATGTTCCGCCGGAGCTCCCGGGGATGTGGCGCGCCAGACAACCGAGATGGCCATGACTGGACTGAAGTCTGCAGCCGGTTGCGCGATGCTCGCTTTGACCCTGGCGCTCGCGGCGGCGCCGACGCCTCTTCCCGCCCAGAGCATAACGTCGCCGGGCGCCGGTCAGGGCGCGCCGGCCCTTGCCGAGGCGGCCGACAAGAAGCTCGGCATGGCCCTGATGTCGGCCCTCGTCAGCGAGACAGGCGGGCTCGTCAAGGGCGCCGGGGCAGTGCGAGTGGAGAAGCAGCAGGGATCGACTGGCATCTATCGCGTCACATTCATTCGCGACATTCGCGACTGCACCTTATCTGCGAGCCTCGCCAGTCCGCACGTGGGATCTATCTTCGGCGGGCACGTCTGGGTCGCATACGCGGTGGAAGGGAGGGACATGGCACACGTGATCACCGGGGATATCAACGGTATCCAAGCCGATCGGCCATTCTCGCTGCTGGTGTTCTGCGCGGAGTGACCGCGCCGGGACGGCCGCCGTTCCGGTTCCCCCGCATCCTCCGCCAGATGGCGGATGCCGCAGTCGCCGTTGCCGTGCAATCCCCGCTCGAGGAGGCGCGTCGCCGCGGTGCCTCCTCGTCCAGGTCAGCGGAGGAGCATCATGCGGACTGCAAGCCGCGGTCCCCCGTGCAGGGTGGCGCGCTGGCGCATCCCGTGGTTTCCTTACGTTGGGGAAGGCGACAACCATTGCGCCTCCTCGTCCATTTCAGCGGAGGAGCATCATGCGGATTGCACCGATCACGGCCATTGCCGGCCTCGCGATCGCGGTCGCCGGCGGCGTCGCCGGTGTCCGGGCCGCGCCGGATCAGACACTCGGCATGGCGATCATGTCGGCCTCGGTCGGTCCGACCGGCATCCTGCTTGACGGCACCGGCGTCGACGACGTGAGCCACACCGGCACGGGTTCGTATTTCGTCACCTTCCTGCGCGACCTGGTGGGCTGCAACTATGTTGCCAGCGTCGGCCGCACCGACACGTTCATCAATAACAGCGGCGTCGCCAGCGCGTGGCGGCCGTTTGACATGCCGACGTCCGTGCTTGTCCTCACCCACGACTTCGCCGGGTCGCTTGCCGACCGGCCGTTCCAGGTCATTGTCTTCTGCCCGAGGTGAGGTTCGACGGCGACGAGCCGCTCGCGGATCTGCACGCAGGAGATGCGGGACAAGCCGCGCCGGCGGTTCCCATTTGTTCACTACGCCGGGCGAGGCACGCCGCGGTCGCGCCTCCCGGTTCATGTCAGTGGAGACGATCATGCGGATTGCACCAAACCTTGCCATAGCCGGTCTCGCCTTCGCCCTCGCCGGCGGCATCGCCGCCGTTCGTGCCGCCCCCGACAAGACACTCGGCCTGGCGATCATGTCGGCGTCAGTCAACGAGGCCGGTACGCTGATATCGGGCGCCGGCGTGATTGGATCGGTCCAGCACTTGGAGGTGGGCAGGTATCAGCTCACGTTCAACAGCGGGCTGATCGGTTGCACGGTGGTCGCCAGTGTCAGCGCGACGGACGGGATCAATCCGGGCTATGCCGCGGTTGGCCGTCTGCCCGAGTTCGACTGGATCCAGGTATGGACGTTCTCATCCGTCGCGCCCTGGCGGACCGCCCTTTCGGTCTCATCGCATTCTGTCCGAGCTAGCAAGCGACGCCCGGCGGCCCCGCCGTCGTGCCATATGAATCGCGACGCCGCTGCGACGGATGAAACGCGGCGGTGATGCACCGGAAATGCGCCTGAAACCCGGCGTCGCCATACGTCCCGACGCCAATTCGGCGCCCCTTTCACCGCATCATCTACTCAGGGATACTACCGATGAGACTGCCCTACGCCGCCGCGATCACCGCCGGCATCGCCCTTGCCTGCCTGATGCCGGCCGGTCCCGTCACCGCAAAGACCGCCGCGAAATCCTCCGCCAAGACCGCGACCGAGGCCGCCGACCAGACGCTCGGCATGGCGCTGATGTCGGTCAGCGTCGATATCGGCGGGTTCGTGATGCACCGTGCCGGCGTCCAGTCGGTGACGGTCGTGGAGACCGGCATCGCCGAGGTCGTGTTCGAGCGCAGCCTCACCGGCTGCACCGTCGTCGCGAGCGCCACCAACGCCAACCCGAACTCCGCATACGGACTCTTCGACGTGAACGCGCGGCGCTGGGGCGACAACATCATCCGCGTCCAGACTTACAATGCGGGGGCGCTGACCAACCGCCCCTTCTCCGTGCTCGCCTTCTGTTCCGGCTGATCAATGGCTGCCCTGCCAGCGCGACGACTGCGGCTGCCGGACGCATCGCCAGCGTCACCGGCTTCGTCAGCGACAATCACGGCTACCGCGTGATCACCTTCAACACCTCGGGAACCGCGGTGGATGCGACGTTCTACATCACCGTGACGTGCGCCCGCTGAAGCGCGAGCCCGGCGCCGACTGTAGCCAGCCCGGGCGGACCAGCATGCGCTGGCCGAACCGGTGCCGCACACCGGAGATTGCCGATGAACCTCTTTTCCCTTGCCGTGACGTTGGCCTGCGCCGCCGCCGTGACGGTCGCCGCGCCAGTCACCTCCGCGCAGGCCGCCAAGGCCGCCAAGGTCGCACCCGAAGCCGCCGACCAGACGCTGGGCATGGCGCTGATGGGCGCCGCGGTGCGGGGCAACGGCACCCTCTATGAGGGCGTCGGCGTCGTCTCCGCGACACGCTCCGGCACCGGCGCCTACCGCGTCACCTTCCAGCGCGACATCCGCGGCTGCATCTTGAACGCCACGGCGGCGCTCTTTCCCGGGGACAGCAGCACCGGCGCCTTCGCCTCAGCCTCCTACTACAGTCAGACCACGGTCTCGGTGCTCATGCGAAATCCATCGGGGACCTTCGTCGATCACTCGATCCAGCTCATGGTGTTCTGCGCGAAGTGAGGCGAGGTGCCGACGGTCGCCCCGATGCCTCCGTCCGCTCCGCCCGCTGTTTTGAACGAGCCGTCGGTGTGCAGGCGCCCCGCCGCCGATACGTGAGGCGCCGTCTCTGGCGCCCTCTGACGCTAAATCCGGTGACAGGTGGGCCACGGCGAGCCCGAAGGTTGACTCCCAAACCGCCGTAGCGTCACCATGCAAGTGGTGCCCGGGGCCGCGGATCCATTTGGGTCCGTGATGCCATGTGTATGACGGTCTTCCCGGACGGCGGCATGAAACCCGAGACCCTGGAGTCCTGTTCACCCTCACGGCGTCCGGCTCGGGCTACCGCTTGGCCGCCCGCGACATTGCCGGCAACCCCGCCAATGCGGAGTTCTTCATCATATTGACCTGTCGGACCTGAGACACAGGCACGTCCCCGCGCCACGGCCACGGAGGCGCCCGACGCAAGCAAGGAGGCGCAGGATGCGTCACGTTTCCACATCCCTGCAGGCCGCGCTGGCGGCGATCATGCTCGCCGTGATCCTCGCGCCTGGACCGGCATTCGCCCAGGGCGAGGCCGCCGACAAGACGCTCGGCGCCGCGATCTTGTCGGCCAACGTCGCCCTGGACGGCACGCTGCAGCATGGGGCCGGCGCCGTCTCCGCCCAGAAGGCACCTGCGCTCGGCCCCAACGCCTACGTCGTACAGTTCTCCCGCAATGTCGATAACTCGCGCTGCACCCTGTCGGCGGCCGTGATCGATTTCCATGCCGACAAGCACTTCGTCGCCACCGCGCTCCCCAGTGGCGTGACCGTCGCCGTCCGGACCTTCGAGGGAGGCACCGGGGAGCCGGCCGCCGCGCCGTTCCACCTGATCGTTGTCTGCAACCGCTAAGGCACGCCCGACGCCGCACCACACCCCGGCGCGGCCGGCGACATCAGCATCGGAGATCGAGAGATGCATTACCTTCCGAGGACCTTTCTGGCCGCACTGCTCGGGGCCGGCTTCGCCGCCGCCCTTGCCGCCGCTCCCGCCGCCGCCCAGGGCCAGGTGCCCATCCTGGGCGGCCCGGCACCGGAAGCCGCCGACCAGACGCTGGGCATGGCGCTGATGTCGGGGCTGGTCAATGGGGTGACGGGCACCGTCGAAGAGGACCGGTCCGCCGGGCTTGTTTCGGTCAATCACACGTCTGTCGGCAACTACGACGTAGTGTTCCGCCGAAATATCTATAACTGCGCCAGCACGATTACGCCGGTTAATTCCAGTCGCATCGCCACCATCTACCACTACGTGGCCGCGAACACGGGATACCGTGTGCTGATCCAGAACTTGGAGGGAGACCTGGCGAATGCGTCGTTCTTCATCATCGTCATGTGCCCCCGCTGAGGCGCCCCGCGCCGTCGCCCTGCTCGGCGACACGAGCATCGGAGATCGGGACATGCCTGACCTTGCGAAATGCGTCCTGGTTGCGCTCGCGGTGACGGTCGCCGCCGCCCTTGCCGCCGCTCCCGCCACCGCGCAGGCGCCGGAGCCCATTCTGGGCGGCCCGGCGCCGGAGGCCGCCGACAAGACCCAGGGGATGGCGCTGATGTCGGCATACGTGCTCGGCGCCGGCGCGCTGGTGGAAAACTGGGGGGGCGGCGCGGTTTCAGCGGAACGTGTCGACATCGGCGGATACGACGTGATCTTCGCGCGAAGCATCATAGGCTGCCCGGCCGCCGTGACCGTTGTGACGAGCTCTCGCACGGCCAGCATCTTTGGCGTCGTGGGCGACGGCACCGGCTACCGCGTCTTGACCCGCGACACGGCCGGGACGCTGGCGGATTCGCAGTTCTTCATCACCGTGATGTGTGCCCGCTGAGGCGCGCTCCCGACGCTGGATGGGACCAGCC
>JAEYRQ010000088.1 GCA_023435545.1 Pseudomonadota bacterium
GAACTCGTCCGCGCCGAGCAGGGCGCCAATCAGCACATCCCGGCCCGTGCGGATGCCGCCGTCGACCTGCACGGCGATGCGGCTGCGCAGGCGGTTGCCGACAAGCGTCTGATGGGTTTCGGCGAGACCGATCTCCCACGGCGAGCCCGCGTGCTTGATCGAGGTCAGCGGGCTCGCACCGGTGCCGCCGTCATAGCCGGCGATGGTGATGTGGTCGGCGCGCGCCTTGGCGACGCCGGCGGCGACCGTGCCGACGCCCACCTCCGAGACCAGCTTCACCGAGATGTCGGCTGACGGGTTGGTGTTCTTCAGGTCATAGATGAGCTGCGCCAGGTCCTCGATCGAATAGATGTCGTGGTGCGGCGGCGGCGAGATCAGTCCGACGCCCGGCGTCGAGTGCCGCACCTTGGCGATCACTGCGTCGACCTTGTGGCCGGGCAACTGGCCACCCTCGCCGGGCTTTGCCCCTTGCGCCATCTTGATCTGGATCTGGTCGGCGTTGACCAGGTACTCGGTGGTGACGCCAAAGCGGCCGGAGGCGACCTGCTTGATCGCCGAGCGCTTGGAATCGCCGTTCGGCAGCGGCTCGAACCGCTCCGCCTCCTCGCCGCCCTCGCCGGTGTTGGAGCGCCCGCCGATGCGGTTTATGGCAATCGCCAGCGTCTCGTGCGCTTCCTTGGAGATCGCGCCGAACGACATCGCGCCGGTGGAGAAGCGCTTCACGATCTCCGAAGCCGGCTCGACCTCCTCGATCGGAACCGGCGAGCGGCCGACCTCCTCGGCGTCGCGGATGCGGAACAGGCCGCGGATCAGGTAGCGCCGTCCGACCTGCTCGTTCATCAGGTCGGCATATTCCCTGTAGGTCTCGTAGGAGGAACCGCGCACGGCGAGCTGCAGCGTCGCGACCGTTTCCGGCGACCACAGATGCGCCTCGCCGCGGTTGCGCCAGGCGTAGTCGCCGCCCACCGCCAGCGTGTTCTCCAGCACGGGGTCGTCGCCGAACGCCTCGCGGTGGCGGCGCATCGTCTCCTCGGCGATCTCCTCGAGACCGGCCCCCTCGATGGTCGTCGCGGTGCCGAAGAAGAAGCGATCGACGAACGCAGTCGACAGGCCGACGGCGTCGAATATCTGCGCCCCGCAATAGGACTGGTAGGTGGAGATGCCCATCTTGGACATCACCTTGAGGATGCCCTTGTCGATCGACTTGATGTAGCGGGAGACCACCTCCTGCTCGTCGACCTCCTCGGGGAACTCCTTGCGCATCGCGGCAAGCGTCTCGAAGGCGAGATAGGGGTTGATCGCCTCGGCGCCGTAGCCGGCCAGCACGCAGAAGTGATGTACCTCGCGCGCCTCGCCGGTCTCCACCACCAGGCCCACCGAGGTCCTGAGGCCCCGGCGGATCAGATGGTTGTGGACGGCCGCTGTCGCCAGCAGTGCCGGGATCGGCACGCGGTTCGGACCGACCAGCCGGTCGGACAGGATGATGATGTTGTAGCCTTCGCGCACCGCCCGCTCGGAGCGCTCGCACAACCGGTCGAGCGCGCCGGCCATGCCGGCGGCGCCCTGGTCGACCGCGTAGGTGATGTCGAGCGTCTGGGTCTGGAACTGGTTGTCGGCGATGTCGCCGATCATCCGGATCTTCTCCAGATCCTCGTTGGTGAGGATCGGCTGGCGCACCTCGAGCCGCTTGTGGGTCGACAGGCCTTCCAGATCGAAGAGGTTGGGGCGCGGGCCGATGAACGAGACCAGGCTCATCACCAGTTCCTCGCGGATCGGGTCGATCGGCGGGTTGGTGACCTGCGCGAAGTTCTGCTTGAAGTAGGTGTAGAGCAGCTTCGGCTTCTCCGACAGCGCCGAGATCGGCGTGTCGGTACCCATCGAGCCGACGGCCTCCTGCCCGGTGGTCGCCATCGGCGACATCAGCAGCTTGAGGTCTTCCTGCGAGTAGCCGAAGGCCTGCTGGCGATCGAGCAGGTTGATGTTGGTGCGCGGCGCCGTCGGCGGCACCGGGGGCAGATCCTCGAGCACGATCTGGGTGCGCGCCAGCCACTCGCGGTAGGGATTTGCGCGCGCGAGTTCCGACTTGATCTCCTCGTCGGAGATGATGCGGCCCTGCTCGAGGTCGATCAGCAGCATGCGGCCGGGCTGCAGCCGCCACTTGCGGATGATCTTCTCCTCGGGAATGGCGAGCACGCCCATCTCCGAGGCCATCACTACCCTGTCATCGTCGGTGACCAGCCAGCGGGCGGGCCTGAGGCCGTTGCGGTCCAGCGTCGCGCCGATCTGGCGGCCGTCGCTGAAGGCGATCGCCGCCGGCCCGTCCCACGGCTCCATGATCGCCGCGTGGTACTCGTAGAAGGCCCTGCGGTCCTCGTCCATCAGCGGGTTGCCGGCCCAGGCTTCGGGGACGAGCGTCATCACCGCGTGAGCGAGGCCATAGCCGCCGCGCGTCAGGAACTCGAGGGCATTGTCGAAGCAGGCGGTGTCCGACTGGCCCTCGTAGGAGATCGGCCAGAGCCTCGAGATGTCGTCGCCGAACAGCGGCGAGGAGACGCTCGCCTGGCGCGCCGCCATCCAGTTGACGTTGCCGCGCAGCGTATTGATCTCGCCATTGTGGGCGACCATCCGGTAGGGATGAGCGAGCTTCCAGGACGGGAAGGTGTTGGTCGAGAAGCGCTGGTGCACGAGCGCCAGCGCCGATTCGAACCGCTCGTCGCGCAGGTCGTCATAGTAGGCGCCGAGCTGGTTGGCCAGGAACATGCCCTTATAGACGATCGTCCGGCTGCTCAGCGAGACGGTGTAGAAGCCGTTGTCGAGGCCGCCGGTCTGTCCGTAGATCGTGTTGGAGATCACCTTGCGCAGGATGAACAGCCGGCGCTCGAAGGCTTCGCCGGCCTCCATGCCCTCGCCGCGGCCGATGAAGACCTGCCGGTGGACCGGCTCGCTGGCGACGATCTCGGGGTCGGTGGAGAGGCAGGAATTGTCGCAGGGCACATCGCGCCAGCCGAGGAACACCTGGCCCTCGTCGACGATGACCTTCTCGACGACGGCCTCGCACTCGCGCCGGATCTCTGGATCGCGGGGCATGAAGATGAAGCCGACCGCGTAATCGCCCCTGGCCGGCAGCTCGAAGCCGAGCCGGCCAGCCTCCTCGCGGAACAGCCGGTCGGGAATCTGGACCAGCATGCCTGCACCGTCGCCGACCAGCGGATCGGCACCCACCGCGCCGCGATGGGTCAGGTTGACGAGGATCTCGAGCCCCTGCTCGACGATCGAATGGCTCGCCGCCCCCTTCATGTGGGCGACGAAGCCGACGCCGCAGGCATCGTGCACGCGGGCGGGATCGAACAGGCCTTTGGTCGCGGTACGGCCGTTCGTCCGCAGCATCGCCGCCGGCACCCGAACTGTCGCGTCCGCGCTCATCTCGTCGCTCCCCTGTCTCCCGCGCCGCCGGCCACTCCCGGTGCGGCGCATCCGTCTCCCGGCTGACCGGCGCTGCCGCCGACCGACCCCGGATCGGTTGTCAATTTGCCGATAGGCCCGGCCAGAGGGCCGAGGCAGCCGCCGCATCGTGGCGCCGGCCACGCCCCCTGGGCTACCGGACGCCAGCTCCCGACATTATCCTTTGCCCGCGACCAGGCACAAACGCCCCGGCGCAGAATTGGGTCAGTATAGCTGTCCTATCTCTGTCCGCAAAATGCCAGATTTGGACAGAAGCCGCAAGGCCGTCGGCGACCGATTGTTTCGCAGGATAGCGTGCCCGCGACAGATCCGGAAATATAGAGAGGCCGAATCGGTAACGCGAGCCTCACGCGGCCTCGCGGAATGTCGCGTCGCCGTAACGGCGGATTGATTTCCGATTGAAGTGCGAGGAGAGCCAAAGTCGCCCCGCGATCGCCAACCGGTCGCATGCCACTAAGGGAGTGAGAGCATGAAGCCTGCCAGGACCCTGTCCATGACGAGCGCCGCCGCAGTCGCCGGCGCCTTCGCCGTCGCGGTGACGGCGCTCGCCGCTACGCCGGCCGCCGCCCAGGAGCGCGAGAAGTGCTTCGGCGTCTCGTTGAAGGGCCAGAACGACTGCGCGGCCGGTGCCGGCACGACCTGCGCCGGGACCTCCAAGGTCGACTACCAGGGCAATGCCTGGAAGCTCGTGCCCAAGGGAACCTGCCCGACCATGGCGCTGCCGGACGGCCGCATGGGCAGCCTGGAGCCGCTCGACCGCGATCTTCCGAGCTGAGCGCGAGCGGATTGGAGGGAGCGATGCAGCTCGAAGGGCGTCGCGAACCGACCGGCAGCGCCGTCCCCGCGCGCGCCGGGGGGGGGGGGGAGG
>JAEYRQ010000154.1 GCA_023435545.1 Pseudomonadota bacterium
ACCGCACCGTTTCCGGTGCGGTCCCGCCCCAAGGGCGGACGCCCAACGCCCGGCGCATGAAAGACAACAACTTCCAACTTTGCCAATGGGTTCCCCCGCGCGCTTCACAAAACTGCGGTGTGTGTACTTTCCACAATAGCGCGGCACCTGCCGACCATGATATGCACCCTGCCCCGTGAGATATATGCAGCGCACAAAAGTATCGCCTTCCCGCCTCGCCGCGGCTTTCGGCTTCGCTTTGGGACTGGGATTGGCACTCGCCTCAGGCTCGCCCGCGGTTGCCGACGCCCGGATTCCGCTGCTGCCGCTGCCCGGCGGCGAGCTTGCGCGCGACCGGCTGGTGGAAGCTTGCGAGGTGGCGGTTCTGGCCCATGCCGACCGCGTAACGCTGCATTTCACCGAAGCCCGGCGCAGTGGCCTCGACATAACTCTCGACGTCCAGGTCGACGGTCCCGGCGGACGCCATATCGGCGAAGCCCATTGCGCCTTTCGCGAGATGCCGCTGAACGAACCTCCGAGCCTGCTCGGTTTCGAGGCGCTCGGAAAGTCCGGATACGGTCTGTTCCTCATCTCGCACCATGCGATCTGGGCCCATTTCACCCGCCATCTGCGCCCGCCCGTCGAGGCGGTCGCGCCCGAGCGGGAACCGGCCCCCTCTCCCTCCCAGCCACGGCGCGGCCCCGCGGTCAAGGCTGGCTGAGCCGGACGCGTCCTTGCCGGCCGCCCCACATAGGGGCAGCTACCGTCGTGCCAGCAGGGTAGCCAGCCTCTCCAGCGCCAATACGTAGCCCTGGGTGCCGAATCCGGCGATCACGCCATCGGCGCGCAGCGAAACGTAGGAGTGGTGCCGGAAGGTCTCCCGCTTATGGACGTTGGAGATATGAACCTCCAGCACCGGGCAGTCGCAGGCGTTCAGCGCATCGAGAATCGCGATCGAGGTATGCGTCAGCGCCGCCGGATTGATGATGATGCCGTCGGCCCACTCCCGCGCCTCATGGATCCAGTCGATGATCTGGTGTTCGGCGTTGGATTGGTAGAAGCGAATCTCGAGCCCGAACTCCACCGCCGTGCGGCGGCACAATGCCTCGACGTCGGACAGGGTCTCATGGCCGTAGATCTCGGGCTGCCTCTGCCCGAGGAGGTTGAGGTTTGGCCCGTTGAGAATGAACACCGGCTTCGCCATGGTCCGCCTTCCGTATCGTTCGCGCCGCCAGACACCGCGGCCGATCTCCATTAGCGCATATCGCTGGCCCATTCACCCGGAAGCGGCCGGCGCCTGCGCGCTACGTAGAGTTCCGCCCTTGCCCGGCCGGCGCAAGCCTTCCTAGCATGCCCGTCGACAGGCCCCACCAGGAACCGCGATCCCGTCGATGACCTCCGGCGCCCCCTCACCGCGGCTGTTGGGCAAGCTGGCCGCCGCCGGGCTCGTCGCCGGACCGGCGGTCTTCGCGCTGACCTTGCTCCTGCCACCGCCCGCCGGACTTCCAACCGCCGGGTGGCACACGCTGGGGCTTGCCCTGATGATGGCCGTCTGGTGGACCACCGAGCCGGTGCCGATCGGGATCACCGCGCTGCTTCCGCCGATCGTCCTCCCGCTCGCCGGCATCGTCGACATCGGCGGGGCGACCGCGCCCTACGCGAACCCGCTGGTGTTCCTCTTCCTGGGCGGTTTCCTGCTGGCGGCCGGCGTCAAGCGCTGGGGGCTTCACCGGCGGCTCGCCTGGATCGCCGTCCGCTCCTTCGGCACAGAGCTGCGCCGGCTGGTGCTGGGCTTCATGGTCGCCTGCGGCGTCCTGTCGATGTGGATCAGCAACACCGCCGCCGTGGTGCTCATGCTGCCCGTCGCCGTTTCCGTCGTCGCCGCGATCGAGGGCGCCCGTCCCGGGGACGTCTCGGTCGAGCGATTCGCACGCGCGCTGCTGCTCGGCCTTGCCTATGCCGCCAGCATCGGTGGGGTGGGCACCCTCATCGGCACCCCGCCCAACGCGCTGCTGGCCGGCTACCTGAGGGACCGCCACGACATCGACCTGTCCTTCGCCGCCTGGTCGGCGGTCGCGATACCGCTCGTCCTGGTCTTCCTGCCGCTCGCCTGGCTGCTGCTGACGCGCGTGGTGTTCCCGGTTCCCGCCCGGTTTGCGGATACGCCCGCCGGCGAAACGCTGGTCGGCGGCCTCACCCCCGCCGGTCCCCCCAGCACGGCCGAGCGCCGGGTCGCGCTCGTGTTCGCGGCAGCGGCGCTTCTGTGGGTGCTGCGTCCGTTCCTGAACCGGCTGCCGGGGCTGGAAGGCCTCAGCGACCCCGGCATCGCGATCATGTGCGCGGCCGCACTCTTCCTCATCCCCAGCGGGTCGCCCGAAGATCGCCGCTTCCTGCTCGGATGGTCCGAGGCACAGTCCATCCCGTGGCAGGTGCTGATCCTGTTCGGCGGGGGCCTCTCGCTTGCCGCCGCCATGGATTCCAGCGGGCTCGCCGGCTGGATCGGCAATGGCCTTGCCGCTGCCGGCGCCCTGCCACCCTTCGTCTTCCTGCTGCTGCTCACGGCCACCGTCGTCATGCTGACCGAGCTGGCCAGCAACACCGCGACCGTCGCCGCGCTGCTGCCGATCGTCGCGTCCATCGCCGCCGGCTCGGGCCTCGACGTGGTCGTCGTCTCGGCGGCGGTCGCGATGTCGGCGAGTTGCGCCTTCATGCTTCCCGTCGCGACGCCCCCGAACGCCCTCGTCTTCGCCACGGGCCATGTGACGGTCGCCATGATGATGCGGGCGGGACTGCTGCTGAACCTGGCGTCGATCCTGCTGGTTTCGCTGGCTGCGCTCGCGCTCGCCCCACTGCTCGCGATCGGCCTGTGACGGCTTTCGTGCCGAACCGACTCAGGCGGCCGCCTTGCGGTTGAGGATCAGCAGGGTGATGTCGTCGGATCGCTCCCCCCCGCTCTCGAAATACTGCACCGCCTCGACCACCGCCCGTGCCATGCCCTCAGGGCTGCGGCTAGCCGAATCCGCGAGGATCAACGCCAGCCGGTCCTCGCCGAACTGCTCGCCCCCCGGCGCGAACGCCTCGGTGACGCCGTCGGTGAACAGCACCAGCCTGTCCCCCGGCTCGAGGATGAGGCTGTGGGCGGTGAAGTCGAGATCCTCCATGACCGCCACCGCCATGTCGGTGGACGCTTCGAGCGCTCTGACCTCGCCCCGCGCCGAGACGGTGAAGGGCGGGTTGTGGCCTGCGTTGACGTAGCGCAGCTCGCCGCTGTGCGGATCGAACACGCCAAAAAACAGTGTCACGAACATCATCTGGTCGTTGCCGGCACTGAGCAGCTCGTTGAGCTGACGGACGCAGACCGCCGGATCGGTCTCGAACAGCGCTATCGCCTTCAGCAATGTCCGGCAGATTGCCATAAAGAACGCCGCCGGGACTCCCTTGCCCGAGACGTCGGCGATGACCACAGCAAAACGACCGTCGGTGCGGTCGAAGAAGTCGTAGAAGTCGCCGCCGACCTCGCGCGCCGATTCCATCGTCCCGAAGACCGAGAACTCCGGCCGGTCGGGGAAGTCCACCGGGATGACCGAGCGCTGCAGCTCCCGCGCGATCTGCAGCTCCTGCTGGAGGCTGGCAAGCTGGGTCTCCCGCACCAGCGCCTCCTGCAGGCGCGTGACGAGCTCGCTCAGCCGTCGGTGCTGCTCCACCACCCGCCCCGACATCTGCTGCAGCACGGCGGCGAGCGGTCCGAGCTGGTCGTCCTCCCGGATCAGGCGGCTCAGCGACTGCGAGCCGGGCGCCTCCTCGAGCGTCCCGGCGGTCGCGGCGACGATCCGGCGCAGGTCCGACAGCACCTCCTCGCGTGCACCCGCCTCCAGCGTGCCGGCCAGCGTCTCCATCTGCCGCCGCACGAACCGCTCTTGCCGGCGACGCTGCAACTCGCGCTGCCGCCGTGTGTCGTTGAAGGCGATCATGTCCCGGCGCAGGCCGCCGACGGCGTCGGCGATCTGGCCGATCTCGTCGTCGGACTCCTTGACAAGATCCGCCGACGTGTCGCCTCGCGACAGCGCCCCCAGCACTCCCACCGCCCGGTCGAGCGGGCGGAAGCTTGCCCGGAGGTAGAGGTAGAGGCCGACGAGCACCGCGAACAGCATCGCGATCGTTCCGGCGACCGTGAGCAGCGTCAGCCGCTCCACGGCGGCCAAGCTGGCGGTCGTGTCTCGCGCGGCCACCAGCAGGCCCGCAGACCCCGCAGCGATGTCCGCGAGCGGTACCGAGGTGATCGAATAGAGCCGCTCTTCGCGCTCGGCCTGGGTCACGGTGGCAATGCGCTGGGGCAAGGCGAGGCCGAAGCCGGGCCACAGATCGGATCTGGTTTCCTCGATCAGCCGCCCGCGGGTGTTGAGCATGAACGCATCGGCATCGAGAGCCGCAGCGAACCGCTCGAGCGCACCGTCGATCGGAGCGGCAAACGCCAGCACCAGGCCCCGCCCGCCAGAGGCCGACAACGGCTCGGCGACGACGACGCGGAATCTGTCCGCCGAGACCTGGCGGATGCCGGCCGCTCCGGTCCCGTCGAGCACGGCCCGAATCGTCCCGAGATCGAGCAGGCGGAACGGCTCGGCAGCGACCGAAGAGGCGAAAAGGATGCGGCCATTACTGTCGAGGATCTGCATGTCGCTGAGGCCGGCGGCCGCGATCAGCCCGCGCGTCCAGCCGATCGCGGCGGCCCGGATCGTGCCGGGATCGCCTGACGCGAGCGCTTCCTGCAGCGCCGTGTCGGAGCCGATCTCGCTGGCCAGCCCCCGCATCGGTTCAGTGGCACCGGCGACGATCTCCCGCCACAGCGCCTCGGTGCCGCTGATGGCGATCGCCGCATAGGGTTGTTCGGCCAGCCGCTCGCGCTGCAACCCGGCGAGCACCAGCCCGCCGAAGGTAACAAGGAAGGCGAGCGTGACGATGACGATGATCCGGGTGCGCAGCAGCATGGTGACCGCTCAATCCGCCATGTTCGGATCGGACTGCCCCCGCGGCGCGGCAAGTGCTCCGACCAGCCCGAGGAGGACGACGCCGCCTGCGGCAACGGCATACTGGGGGAGCGCGAGGATGCTGGATGCCCCGACCGCCGCCGCCCCCGTGGCGATGCCGAGAGAGGCGGCGACCACGGCATCGCCCATCCGCGCACGGCGGGCGGACGCGAGCCCGCGCAGTCCTGCGCCCATCAACAGCAGCCCGCCGGGGACCGCGGCCGAGTGCAGTCCCGGATTGGTGGCGATCGCCAGCCCAGCCGCGGTCAGCAGCGCGCCGGCGACGAGCGATCGCAACGGCAGCAGCCAGGCCGCCATCCCGACGGTCGCGAACATCAGTGCGCCGGTGACGTAGTCGTCATAGCCGGGCCCCGCCGGAAGCTCGACCAGTAGCGTCCCCACGCTGACGCCGCCCGCGCAGATCGCTGCCGCCGACGCGAACCGCCGTCGCCGGGAGGTCTCGGGCAGCATTGTTGCTGCGCCGTCGCGCGCAACCGACAACACCGCCGGCATCATGGCGAACAGAAGACATCCGGCGACGAGGAAGGTCATGCGCCGCCCGATCGCCTCGCCGAGCAGCCCGCCGACCATGGGTCCGGCGAGCAGGCCGGTGAACAGCACGATCCCGGCCGTGCCGGCGAAACGTCGCGCCCCGGCCGGCAGCAGCGCCGTAAGCGCGACGCCGAGGCCCGCGCCGGCCAATGCTCGCAATTCGAGGAATCCGATATAGTCGCGCGTCCAAGCCACCGCCGCCACGGCGACAGCCGACATCGCCAGCCCCCCCGCAGCCACCAGGCCGGGGGCGCCCGCCGCGACGAGGCGCGCCAGCAGGAAGCCGGCCGCCGCCGCCAATGCCACGGCCGCAATCGGCAGCACCGGCCACCACGCCTCGGAGACATGCGTCCAGTCGCGATCGATGGCAAAATTGGCGACGAAGGGCGCCGAGATCGCGTAGATCCCGACCACGACGACCGCGATCCACGCACCAGCCTCGGATCGACGCGCCTCGGACGGACCCGCCACGGGCTGGTTGACGGCCATCACGGCTGAAACGGGCTCGACGATCGGCTGGACGCGGCGCGACAGCGAGCCGTCGAAATCGATCGCCTTGACCGTGGCGACAGCGTCCTCGAGCGTATGCGCCGACCGCATCAGGCCGGCGATGCAGGTATCGTAGGCACGGAACGCGGTCGCCACGGCACCGCGCCCCTTTCCCGGCGGCAACAGCTCGTAGCGCCCCTCGATCGCGGCACGCATGCGATCGTCGAGGCGCCGGCGCCCGGCCGCGACATGGTGGGTGAGGTACAGGTGGGCCACGACACCGCCGATCAACCCGGCAAGGATGGACACGCAGGCCAGCGCCAGCCGTAGCCGGTCTATCGCCTGCCCGACCAGCGGAGGCGCGATCGCCAGCACCAGCGTCGCCGCCTCGGCACCGTCGAGCAGGACGGGGAAGGCGACGCCCTCGACGGCCGGCGCCGTCTCGACGACCACCTGGCCGTCGGTACCGCGCAGCGCCAGCGCCTTGACGATGGGCGAGCCGGCCACGATCGTTTGGAAGTAGCGGTCCACCGCATACAAGCGGTCGAGGGGGATGCCGTAGCCCAGCGCCCGACCGATCTCGTCTGCGACCGCGCGACCCACTGTCTCGGCCGAGGCTTCCGTCGCCTCCTCGAGGATCGGCAGGCTTTGCTGTGAGGCGGCCCGCAACAGGCCGGCCGCACCGGCTCCGACGGCCAGCGCGATGACGACGCCGACAAGCCCGGCAAGCAGCACGTCGCGAGTACGACTAGGCCGCCGCATCGCGTTCCTCGTCCTCGTCGATGCGCCGCACCGCCGCAGCCGCCGCCTCGACGCGGGCCGTCATCCGTTCGATCGAGGCTCGCATCGCGACCGCCGTCGCCACGAGGTCGTCCCCGTGCACCGTCGCAGTCTCGGGCGGCCGATCTGCACCCAGCACCTCCGCCGCCCGCGCGAGATCGCGTCCGCCCGCCCGCAGGACGAGCGCCGCCACGATGGCGACCAGGCCGAAGCCGCCGATCGCGATCGCTGCCAGCCACGGCAGCAGCGTTTCCGCCACCGTGTCGGCGTGCGCTTCGCGCGCCGTTCCCGACAGCGTGATCGCGATCTCGCCGGCCGTTTCGCCGAAGTCGTTGCGGACGGATTCGCCCACGACGATGGCGCCGAACTCCTCGAGCCGCCATCTGTCGTCGGGCGCGCGGCGGCGGATCGCCTCCTGCCAGGCCTGGGTGATGGGCTCGCCGACACTCCCACGGTCGGTGTTGAAGACGGATATCCCCGCCGTGTTGAAGATCTCGATCGCCAGGATGTCGGGACTGCCCGCCCGCTCGCGCTCGATCAGGTCCTGCGCAACCCGGATCTCCGGCAGCGCAAGTCCGAGGCTGATGCTCGTCTCGACCGCGTCACGCAGCTGGGTCAGCACGAAATCGGTGTTCGATTCGGCGGCGCGCAGGCGCAACCGGTCGAGCGTCGCGAACACCAGCACGGCTGCCAGCACCAGCCCTGCGACCGCCAGCATCGCAAGCAGGAAGACAGTACGCGCTCTCGGTGACATGTCCCTGGATTCGGCCCCGCATCCCATCGGCGCGACGACCCTAGCCGAGCGGCCCTGCCCTGTCACTTCGCACGGCCATACCCGCCGAATCCGAACAACATTTAACATTCGATCAGGTGCAGTACGTGATAATGGAGATGGGATTCTCGGGCCGCTGGGACGGATTCGCATGCTCAGGCTTGCGCTGAGGACATTGCCGCTCTTCGCGGTCATCGTCGGGTTCGCGATGGCCCTCGGCGCCTACATGAACTACAGCGGAGTGCGTGGCGCGTATCTGGACCTGATCCGCGACCGCATGCAGATGGTCGCCACCGACGTCGGCACCGTGATCGAATCCGCGGTCTCGGTCGGCATCCCGCCGTCCGAGCAGGTCACGCTTCCAACGCTTCTCGCCCGTCAGGCCGAAGCCGATCCCATCATCCGGGCGATTCATGTCGTCGCTCCCGACGGGCAGCTGCTGTTCACGAGCGAGCCGGATGCTGGTGCGCCGCAGGCCGGCGATGCAGGCGAGGTGCTGACGATCGAGCGGCCCGCGCTGAACGATTTCGGCGTCGAGGTCGCCCGCCTCGTCATTCTCTACGACCGTTCCGCATTGGACGCGCGCATCGAGGGCTTCGGCAGAGCCATCCTGGCCGATGCCCTTCCTGCGGGGCTGATCGCCGTCTTCGCCGGCAGCCTCGCGGCCTTTCTGGTGCTGACGCGGCTGCATCGCCGGGCCTCCCGCGTCGCAGTCGACAGAGACGATGCAATCGCGGCGGCTCGCCGGGAAATCGACGGGCCCGCGAGCCAGCCGGGAGCCGCGACGTGAACCGGATCCAGATCCGGCTGTCGGTCGCGCTCGTCGCCGTCCTGCTGGCGGCGCTGGCCTTTCTCAGCCTGCGCACCGCGGAGCGTGCGGAGACGCTGCTACTGCCCGAGGTCGGCGCAAAGGCCGAGACGGTGGCGCGCTCAGTGGCCGGCCTCGTCACCCGGGCCGACGATGTCGGCATCCCGCTCGACCGGCTGGTCGGGCTCGACACCTATCTGCAGCGCCTGATCGACGGCAATCCGGACCTCGCCTTCATCGGTCTTCTCGACGCGGACGGCCGCGTCCGCTACTGGGCCGGGACGGAATCCTCAGCGCCGGGCGCGCGCGTCCCGCTCGACATCGCTGGTAGCGCCGATGGGCTCACGCTCGCCGTGGACCTCGACCCGGAGTTCGCCCGCAGCGTCGTCTACAAGCTGTGGATCGATCTCGCCATCGTTATGGTCGTCACGGCTCTCGTCGCGCTGGAACTCGTCTACATCAGCTTCGGCGTCGGCCTATACGGCGCCATCGAAGGCGTCGAGCAGCGGCTGCAGGCGATCCAGCGCGGCGACCTCCGGCGGCACGAGCCGGTGGCGGGCGGCAGCAACTTCGGCGACATCGCGGCGCGTCTCGACCAGCGCCTGACGGGGGTCGCCGAGCGCCTGCGGGCGATGACAGATGCCGCGAAGGCCGCCGGCGACTCGGCGCGCCTAGCCGTGCTGGAGGCCCTGCGGGCGAAATACCGGCTCGGCGAAGTGTTCGGCGATGCGCCGGTTTCCGTGATCGCGATCCGGGCACCGCTGTTCGTCTTCATGTTCGCCGAGGAACTGACGCGGCCGTTCCTGCCCATATTCATCCAGCGCCTCGCCTCGCCGATCCCCGGCCTGTCGCCGGCGCTGGTGATCAGCCTGCCGATGGTGGTTTTCCTGGCGATCGTCGCACTCGCTCAGCCGGTGCTCGGCACGGTGACCGAGCGGGCTGGGCGCCGCCGCTCGCTGATGCTGGGCGCGGCGCTCGGCGCTGCCGGCTATGTTGCCACCGCCTACGCCTTTGACCTACTCGGGCTGACGCTTGCCCGCGCGGTCACTGCCGTCGGCTTCGCGCTCGTCTTCGTCGCCGCTCAGGGCTTCGTCATCGATGCGACCAGCGGCAGGCAGCGTGCCCGCGGCATGGCGGTGTTCATCGGCGCGATTCTCGTGGCGGGGCTCTGCGGTCCGCCCATCGGCGGCATCCTCGCCGACCGGCTGGGCATGCAGGTCGCCTTCCTCGTCGCCGGGGCGCTCGCCGCAGCCAGCCTCGGCCTTGCCGCAATGGCGCTGCCGCGGACTCCGCGAGGGGCGGACGCGGTGCCGTCGATCCGCTGGCGCGACTTCACCGCGACGCTCTCGTCGCCTCGGCTCGCCGCGCTGCTGTTCCTCTGCGCACTGCCGGCCAAGGTGGTTCTGGTGGCATTCTGCTTCTTCCTGACGCCGCTGCAGATGGAAGCGCTGGGCCAGGACCAGGCGGCGACCGGGCGGATGCTGATGATCTATCCGCTGGCGATGGTGCTGCTGGTGCCAGCCTTCGCCTCGCTCGCCGACCGCGCCGACCGCCAGGTGATGCTGGTCGCCGGCGGCGGCCTGATCGCCGGACTCGGTGGCTATGCCGTCCTCATTGACCCGACGAGCCTTTATGCGCTCGGCGCCATGCTGCTGCTGCTCGGGCTGGGGCAGGCGATGAGCATCGCCTCACAGTCGGCCCTGGTCGGGACCCTCGGCCGGCAGCTCTCCCCGGCGGTCCCCGAGAGCTCGCTCTATGGTATCTTCCGACTGGTCGAACGCACCGGCAGTGCGATCGGGCCGGTCGTCGCCGGGGCCTTGCTCGGTCTCTACGGCTTCACGACGGCGACTGCGCTGATCGGCACCTGCGTCGCCATCGGCGCGCTGCTGTTCGCGCTCGCCTCGGCCATCGGCCGCAGGACCGGGGACAGACCTGCGGGCCCGATGATCGAAGGGAGGACGGCATGAAGCGCAGGGAATTCCTGATCCTGTCGCTCGCGGGCGCGGCGCTCGTCACGGCGCCGGCGGTTGCGCAGTCCGAACCCTACCGCATCTACCGTGTCACCTTCCGGGGCCGCACCGCGGTGGAGGAGGGCTTTGACGACTACCTTGCGGCCAATGGCGTGCCGGTCGAGATCATCGAGCGCGACATCGGCCGCGACACCTCGAAGCTGCCGGGCCTGGTGGAGGAGATCCGCCAACTGAAGCCGGACCTCGTCTACACATGGGGAACGCCGGCGACGCTCGGCATTGCCGGCCGCCACGATGCCGCCGACACCTCCGCCCATATCACCGATATTCCCGTGGTGTTCGCGCTCGTCTCGGCGCCGGTCCAATCGGGGTTGGTTCCGGATCTCGAGGCGACCGGCCGGAACGTCACCGGCGCCGTCCACGTCGTTCCGACCGAGACCCAGCTGCGGGCCATGGCCTCGTACCGGCCCTTCCGCAGGCTCGGCGTCCTCTACAATCCGACCGAGCAGAACTCGGTGTCGATCGTCAAGGAGCTGGAGGAGCTTCGCGGCCATCTCGGTTTCGAGCTGGTGACGCGGGAGTTCCGCCTCGGTCCCGACGGCAAGCCGGTCGCAGACGGCATCGAGGATCTGATCGCCGAGATCAAGGCCGACGGTGCGGAATGGCTCTACCTCTTGCCCGACACGTTCCTTGGAACCGTCTATGACCGGGTGGTCCCGGCGGCGCTGAACGAGAAGCTGCCGACCTTTGGTGCCGCCGAGCTCGCGGTGCGCGAG
>JAEYRQ010000612.1 GCA_023435545.1 Pseudomonadota bacterium
ACATTGGCTGCGGGCTGGGCGGCATCGACCGCCATATCGCCGGCCGCTTCCCTGTGGCCGAGGTCATCGGGGTCGATGTCGAGGCGCCTTTGATCGAGGAGGCGCGGCGGATGACGGCGGGCACGCCTGTCGCCGAAAGGGTCCGGTTCGAGCACGTCAGCCCCGGGCCGCTGCCGTGTCCGGACGAGAGCTTCGGCGTCGTGTTCTCCAAGGATTCGATTCTGCACGTCCCCGACAAGGCGGCGCTCGCCCGCGACATCTTCCGGGTATTGAGGCGAGGGGGCGTGTTCGCGGCCAGCGACTGGCTGAGCGGCCGCGAGGGGCCGCCGTCCGACGACATGGTCCGATACCTGGAGGCGGAGGGGCTGGGCTTCGTGCTGGCGACCGCCGATCACTACCGCGCGGCGCTGGAGGGTGCGGGGTTCGAGGATGCCCACTTTATCGACCGCAACCCCTGGTATCGCGACCTTGCCGTGCGGGAGGAGGCCGACCTCGCCGGTCCGTTGCGCGCGCGGGCGATTGCGATGACCTGTCCGGACTTCGTGGCCGGGCAGCTCGAGGTTTGGAGGACCATGCGGATCGTGCTTGACAGCGGCGAGCTGCGGCCCACGCATATCAGGGCGAAAAAGCCTGCCGGAGGGCCGGCCTGTTGAGCGCCGAGACAACCGAGATGCCGCACCGCACCGTCCGCCGTGCCGACAAGAGCCTCCGGCGGCAGGAGCTGATCGACGCCACCATCGATTCGCTCGCCAAGCGCGGCTACGAGGCGACCACCACCGCCGTCGTCGCCGACGGCGCTGGCCTGTCGCGGGGCATCGTCAACTTCCACTTCGAGTCGAAGGAGAAGCTGCTCGTCGCGACGCTGAAGTATCTCTCCGACGAATATCGCGGCCACTGGCGCGGCGCGGTGAAAGCCGCGCCCGAGGACCCGGCGTCGCGGCTCTGGGCGCTTGTCGGTGCCGACTTCGACCGCAAGGTCTGTACCCGTCGCAAGCTCGCCGCCTGGTGCGCCTTCTGGGGCGAGGCGAAGTCGCGGCCCACCTATCGCGAGCTCTGCAGCGCCAATGACGATGAGTACCAGCAGACCGTGGTCGAGCAGTGCGCCGCGCTCGCGGGACCCGGCCAGGACGCCGGGCTGCTCGCCCGCGCGATCGTCGCGATGCAGGAAGGCCTCTGGCTGCATCTGATGATGGGTCCGAAGGAGTTCGGACGCGAGGACGCGCTGAAGGTTGCCCGTGCGCATCTGATGACGGTGTTCCCTCGCCATTTCGGCGCGGATGGACCGCCGGCGAGCGTCGACGTGGAGCGGGAGCCGGCCGGATGAGCTTCCACCTCCCGCAGAGCGCGCTCGGCTGGCAGGCCAGGATCCGCGGCTTCGTCGACGAGGAGCTCATTCCCTGGGAGGTCGAGGCGGAGATGAACGGCGGGGAGATTCCCGCCGACGTCGCCGCGCGTCACGAAAAGTTGGCGATCGACCTCGGTTTGTCGCGCATGGACGTTCCGGTGGAGCATGGCGGGCTCGCCGCGCCGATCCTTGACCAGGCGGTCGCCGCCGAGCAGATCGGCCGGGTCACCAACGCGCTCGGCTGGTGCTACCCGGAAGCGCAGGGCTGGATGTTCGAGGCGTGCAGCCCCGACCAGCTCGAGCGCTTCGTGCTGCCGATGATGCGAGGGAAGCGCCACTTCTGCTACGCGATCACCGAGGAGGGGGCGGGTTCCGACGTCGAGGACATCGTCGCCACCGCACGGCGCAACGGCGGCGACTACGTCATCGACGCGGTGAAATGGCATGTCACCAGCGCCAACCTCGCCGACACGATCCTCGTCCAGGCGAAGATCGCCGGCGGTCCCAACGACGGCGCGCACGGGCTGTTCTTCGTCGAGGCGGATGCGCCCGGCATCTCGACCGTCCGCAATCCGGCCTACACCCACACCTATCGCCACCATCATCCGATCCTCAGCTTCGAGGGGGTTCGCATCCCCGCCGCGAACCTGATCGGTCGCGAGGGCGAGGGCATGGCCTTCACCTATGCCTGGTTCCGCCGCGAGCGGCTGATGATCGCCGCGCGCGCCTGCGGGGCGGCGGAGCGGCTGATAGAGGAGGCACGCGCGTTCGCTGCCACGCGCATCGTCGGCGGCGTCCCGATCGCCGACCACCAGCTCGTGCAGGCGATGCTGGCGGACTGCGTGGTCGACCTGCACGCGGCGAGGCTCGTCACCTATGAGGCGGCGGCCGCGCACGACCGGGGGCTCGATCTCAAGGCGCTGCATGCGCGCTGCTCGGTCGCGAAGCTGCTCGCCTCTGAAGCCGCGGGCCGGATCGCCGACCGGGCGGTGCAGATCTTCGGCGGGCGCGGCTATATGCGCGAGAACGTCGCCGAGCGATTCCTGAGGGAACTCAGGGTCGACCGCATCTGGGAAGGGACCAGCGAGATCCAGCGGCTGATCATCGCCAACGGGCTGATGAAGCGCGGGCTCGCCGGAACAATCGGAGCCAACTGACGCATTCAACGACGCCGACGGCCGCGGCGAGAACCACGATAACCGGCCGGATGCCAGACAGACGGACCAGAGGAGCCAGGAACGATGACCGCAATCCCGAAGACGCTTCGGCGGCTGGCGCTTGGCGCCGCCGTCCTGCCCTTCGCCGCTTTCGCCGCCGCAGCCCAGGAGAATGTCGTCCACGTCTACAACTGGGTGGACTATATCGGCGAGAACACCATCGCCGAGTTCGAGGCCGACACCGGCATCAAGGTGGTCTACGACACCTATGACGCCTCGGAGACGGAGGAGGCCAAGCTGCTCGCCGGCCGGTCGGGCTACGACGTGGTGCTACACTCGGGCTCGAAGATCCCGGAGTTCGTCGCGGCCGGCATCTTCGAGACGCTCGACAAGTCGAAGCTGCCGCACTGGCAGCACCTCGATCCGGAAATCCTGAAGGTGCTCGAGGGCTGGGACCCGGGCAACAATTACGGCGTGCCGTACATGTGGGGGACGACCGGCATCACCTACAACATGGAGATGGTCACCGAGCGGCTCGGCGAGGACGCGCCGTTCGATACGCTCGACATCATCATGACGCCGGAATACGCCGAGAAGGTCGCCGACTGCGGGATCAGCGTGCTGGACAGCCCGCGCGACGTGATCCCGATGCTGCTGTCCTATCTCGGCAAGGACCCGAACTCCTCCGACCCGGCCGACTACGACGCGCTGGTCGAGGCCTTCCTGCCGGTCCGGCAGTACATCAAGACCTTCGACTCCTCCAACTACCTCAACGCGCTGCCGAACAAGGAGGTCTGCGTCGTCAACAACTGGTCGGGCGACTACGCGACGGCGGCATGGCGTGCCGAGGAGGCGGGCATCGAGATCGAGCTCGCCTACTTCGTACCACAGACCGGCTCGCCCGCGTGGTTCGACGTGTGGGCGATTCCCGCCGACGCGCCGAACAAGGAGAATGCCTACAAGTTCATCGACTTCCTGCTCAGGCCGCAGGTGATCGCGGATGCGACCAACTTCACCTACTACGCCAACGCCAACAAGGACGCCGCCGAGTTCGTCGATCCCGATATCCTCGAGGATACGGCCATCTATCCGGACGCGGAGCTGATGTCGCGGCTGTGGACCAACAAGGTCCTCGACCGACCGGCCGACCGCGCCCGCGTGCGCGCCTGGAGCCGGATGAAGACGGGGCAGTAGGCTGGTGATGAGGGGGCGGAGCAGGGCCGGCGCCATTGGTGCCGCATCCACACCGGTACGCCCCGGACTTGATCCGGGGCCCAGCGGCGGTCCGGCATCGCTGACGTCGGGCCTGCCGGCTCGGCCGCTGGGTCCCGGGTCAAGCCCGGGACGTGCGGTCGAGGCTTGTCGAGCCATCGGCGCCCGTCTCACGCCCGGCACGACGTGTGCGTCCGGACCGCGCGCCGGCCATCCTCCCGGCGTTCCGGCCAGCGCCCCGCGATGACCACCCAGCCCGCATTCCCCGACTATCGCGAGAAGCCGTGGCTCGATCCGAAGGCGCGGGCGTTCGTCGAGGTGGAGTCCGTCACCCGCAAGTTCGGCGACTTCATCGCGGTAAACGACGTCTCGTTGAAGATCTTCCGCGGCGAGCTGTTCTGCCTGCTCGGCGGATCGGGTTGCGGCAAGACCACGCTCTTGAGGATGCTCGCCGGCTTCGAGACGCCGACCTCGGGTCGTGTCCTGATCGACGGCCAGGACATGACCGGCACGCCGCCCTACGAGCGGCCGGTCAACATGATGTTCCAGTCCTACGCGCTCTTTCCGCATATGAGCGTCGAGCAGAATGTCGGCTACGGCCTGAAGCACGAGCGGATGGGCAAGGGCGAGGTCGCCGACCGGGTGCGCGAGATGCTTGAGCTCGTCAAGCTTGAGGGCTACGCCAGGCGCAAGCCCCACCAGCTCTCCGGCGGACAGCGCCAGCGCGTCGCGCTCGCCCGGGCGCTCGCCAAGAAGCCGAAGCTGCTCCTGCTCGACGAGCCGCTCGGCGCGCTCGACAAGAAGCTGCGGGAGCAGACGCAGTTCGAGCTGATGAACATCCAGTACAAGGTCGGCGTCACCTTCGTCGTGGTCACCCACGACCAGGAGGAGGCGATGACGCTGTCGACCCGAATCGCGGTGATGGATCGCGGCGCGATCATGCAGGTCGGCACGCCGACCGACATCTACGAGTATCCGAACTGCCGTTTCACCGCCGACTTCATCGGCTCGATCAACCTGTTCGAGGGCGTCGTCACCGAGGCCGGCGCCGGCCGGGTGGTGGTGCGCTCGGAGGACCTGGCGGCACCGCTCGCCGTCGAGCACACCGCACCGGTGCAACTCGGGGCACCGGTCTCCGTCGCAGTGCGGCCCGAGAAGGTGGCGATCGGCCGCAATCCACCCGCCGAGACCGGTTACAACGCGGTCGAGGGACAGGTGCTCGATCTCGGCTATTTCGGCGACCGCTCGCTCTACCGCGTTAGGCTCGCGTCGGGGCGGATCGTGCTGGTCACCCACCAGAACGTGCGCCGGGCGCGCGACGACGAGCGGGTCGTCGACTGGGACGACAGGGTCTGGCTGTCCTGGCCGGCGCGCGCGGCGCTGGTGCTGACGGAATAGGCGCGTCCATGGCGATCGACACCTTCGCCGAGGATCGCGTGCGCCGGCGCCACGGTGTTGCAACGCGGCTCCTGCGCGCACTCGCCGATGCCTGGCGGACGCTGGTGGTCGGCGTCCCCTATTTCTGGCTGCTGCTGTTCTTCCTGGTGCCGTTCCTGATCATCCTGAAGATCAGCGTCGCGGTGTCGATCATCGCGCGCCCGCCCTATACGCCGCTATGGGACTGGGGGCCGGACGGGGCGCTGACGATTAGCCTGAGCTTCCTCAACTATGCCTTCCTGGTCGAGGACCCTCTCTACGTCATCGGCTACCTGAACTCGCTGAAGATCGCGGCGATCTCGACGGTCTTGTGCCTGATCATCGGCTATCCGATCGCCTACGGCATCGCCCGCTCCTCCCACGGCACGCGCAACCTGCTGCTGCTGCTGGTGATCCTGCCGTTCTGGACGTCGTTCCTGCTCAGGATCTACGCCTGGATGGGCATCCTCAATAAGCAGGGGGTGCTCAACAACGTGCTGATCTCGCTCGGCATTCTCGACCAGCCGATCACCTTCATGAACACCGACTTCGCGGTCTATGTCGGCATCGTCTATTCCTACGTGCCGTTCATGATCCTGCCGATCTACGTCAACCTCGAGCGGATGGACATGAGCCTGGTCGAGGCGGCGATGGACCTCGGTTCCCGGCCCTCGCGGGTGTTCCTCGACGTGACGCTGCCGCTGTCGATCCCCGGCATCGTCGCCGGGTCGCTGCAGG
>JAEYRQ010000209.1 GCA_023435545.1 Pseudomonadota bacterium
CCGGCACGCCGATGTAGCGGTCCTTCACCCCGTACTCGCCCTTGAGATAGGCGGCGCAGGGCAGCACGCGCTTCTTGTCCTTGAGGAAGGACTCGGCCATGGCGATCGCGGACGCCGCCGGCGCGTAGAAGGCCGAGCCGGTCTTCAGCAGGCCGACGATCTCCGCACCGCCGTCGCGGGTGCGCTGGATGATCTCGTCGAGACGCTTCTTGGTGGTCCAGTTCATCTTGACCAGGTCCGGCAGCGGAATGCCGGCGACCGTCGAGTAGCGGGCGAGCGGCACCATGGTGTCGCCGTGGCCGCCGAGCACGAAGGCGGTGACGTCCTCGACCGAGACGTCGAACTCCTCGGCGAGGAAGTAGCGGAACCGCGAGGAATCGAGCACGCCGGCCATGCCGACGACCATGTGCTTGGGCAGGCCCGAGGCCTTCTGCAGCGCCCAGACCATGGCGTCCAGCGGGTTGGTGATGCAGATGACGAACGCGTCCGGCGCATACTTGCTGATGCCGGCGCCCACCTGCTCCATCACCTTCAGGTTGATGCCGAGCAGGTCGTCGCGGCTCATGCCGGGCTTGCGTGGCACGCCGGCGGTGACGATCACCACGTCGGCGTCCTTGATCGCCGCGTAGGAGTTCGCTCCCGAGAGCTTCGAGTCGAAGCCGTCGACCGGGGACGACTGGGCGAGGTCGAGCGCCTTGCCCTGCGGGGTGCCCTCGGCGATGTCGAAGAGAACGATGTCGCCCAGTTCCTTGAGTCCGGCGAGATGGGCGAGCGTGCCGCCGATCTGACCGGCGCCGATCAAAGCGATCTTGTGTCGCGCCATGAGGTTCCGTGGTCCCGGTTGAAGGTCGTGAGGGAGCTCTGCGTCAGCCCGCGCAGTCACTAGCCCGAATGCCGGGAGCGTTCAAGTAATGCGATCGGTCTAAAGCGCCGAAATGCCGGTTCTTGCCGAGGCATCCGGCGCCCTCTCGCCGTGCGGGGCGGCCAGGTAGTCCTGCGAGCGCATTTCGTAGAGCCGCGAGGCGGTCCGCCTGAACTCGGCGGAGGCGTCCCCGGCGGTGTTCAGCGCGTCCGGCTCGGCGTCGGCGGAGACGACGAGCTTCACCCTGTGGTCGTACAGCGCGTCGATCAGCAGCACGAAGCGGCGCGCGGCGTTGCGGTCGGCGGGTGTCATCACCGGCACGTCATCGATGAACACGGTGCTGAAGGTGCGGGCGATCTTCAGGTAGTCATTGGCGCCCAGCGGCCGCTGGCACAGGTCGGTAAAAGAGAACCGCGCCGCGCCGCGCGCCGCCAGCGGAACCGGCACCTTGCGACCCTTGACCTCCAGTTCCATCGGCTTGCCGGGACGGGCATCGGTCACGGCCGCCCAGGCCCTGTCCATCGCCGCGCGCGCCGCCCCGTCGGCCGGGGTGAAGTAGACGTCGCCGCCGGCCAGCCTTCCGAGCCGGTAGTCGGTTCGGGCATCAAGGCTGATGACGGCGGTGCGCTGCTTGAGCAGGCCCACAAAGGGCAGGAACAGCGCCCGGTTGAGGCCACCGGCATAGAGATCGTCCGGCGCCGTGTTGGAGGTCGTCACCAGCACCAGCCCCCGGTCGAACAGCCGTGTGAACAGCCGGCCGAGGATCATCGCGTCGGTGATGTCGTCCACATGGAACTCGTCGAGGCAGAGCAGGCGGGTCTCTTCCGCGATCTCGGCGGCGACCGGCGGAATCGGATCGTCGCCCTTGAGCGCGCCCGCCGCGATGCGCTGCCTGGTCCGGTGCACCCGCTCGTGAACGTCCACCATGAAGTCCGCGAAATGGGCACGACGTTTGCGCTGGACGGTGACGGTCTCGAAGAACATGTCGACCAGCATGGTCTTGCCACGGCCGACCTCGCCGAAGATGTAGAGGCCGCGCACCGGCTCGGCCTTCTGGCGCCGCGCGAACAGCCAGCCGAGATGGGAGTGCTTGTGGGCGAGCCGCCGGTTGCCGAGTTCGGTGGCGAGCCGGGTCAGCCGCTCCGCCAGCGCCTCCTGCGCGCCATCGAAGGCGATCTCGCCGCTCGAGACGAGTGCGGCGTAGCGCTCGCTGGGAGTTTGGGTCATCCGGTGCCGGGAAATGCGCGCAGGGTCGGAGGCCCCTCAATACCAGTGGCCGGCCGCGAACCGCAAGGCTGAGCCGTGCCTCGCCAACCAGGTCGCTGCTACTTGAACGCCTCGTCGACCGGCACCTGCAGGCCGTTGGCCAGCCGGTTGGTCTCGTTGGCCATGCCGACGACGGCGAGAAGCTCCATCAGCATCGCGTTGGACATGCCCTTGGCGCGGGCGGAGGCGGTGTGCGAGCGAATACAATACTCGCAGTTGTTGGTGGCCGAGACCGCGACATAGATCATCTCCTTCACCAGCGGATCGAGCGCGCCCGGCGCCATCACCTCCTTGACGCTCTCCCAGGTACGTTTCAGCAGCACCGGATCGTTTGCCAGCGCACGCCAGAAGTTGTTGACGAAGTCGGTGTTGCGCGTCTTGCGGATGTCGTCGAACACAGCCTTCGCGGCGGGGCTGAGGTCTTCGTCGGCGAGGAGTGGGACGGTGGACATGGTCTCTTCCGTGGCTGTGGGCTGCGGTGATCAGATCGATCTGGCGAGCGATTGGTAGCGCGTCCCGGCCAGCCGCGACAGCAGTCGCCTGTCGGCGGTCACCAGAACCGTGCGTTCGGCTTCGGCCAGAGCCAGATAGAAGCAGTCATAGGCCGGATGCCGCAGTTCCGCCGCAAGCTCGAACGCCCGACCCGCCAACGGCTCCATCGGGAACAGGTGGTCGATAAGATCGTGCAACTGGCTCACCATGCTCAGTGCGAGGTGCCCCGGAATCTGTTCATGACGCTCCATCGTCGCCAGCGCGTTGCAAATCTCGGCGATCAGCAGTTCGGGAGCGGCGAGGCGCTCCGACCGAACAAGGTCCACAAGCGGTCGCTCGTCTGCCGCGGTCAGATGTCGAATGACGACACTGGCATCGACGACGATCATTCGAACTCATCGTCACGGCCGGATCGCACGAGCGACGGGATGTCGATGTCGTGGAGCTTCGGCATTCGGCTCCGCAGATCCCGGACAACTGCGGCCTTCTCCTCGCCGGTCAGCCGCGCCCCGTCCGACAGAATGCCGCGTGCGATCTCCTGCACGGTGCGGCCGGCTAGAGCCGCCTTGGTCTCGAGCCGTCGCATGGTTGTCGCGTCGAGGCCGATCGTCAGTCTCTCCCGCACGGCCGGCCGTCGCTCCGGGGCATCTGCCTCGTAGGCGGCCGATTCCGCGAAGCCGCGCTGCACGTTCGCGATCCGGCGGAACTTGACTCGTTCGTCAGCGATGTCGACGTCGCTTGTTCGCCACCCCGCGTCCAGCCAGGCACGGGCGTGCGAATGGCCAGTCGCGTCATTGGCCCACCACGGCTGATGCCGGCGCGCCGATGCCGGCATCACGAATCCCAGCACCGCCTCGATCTCGGTGAAAGTGGCGCGCCACTCAGACCCGACCAGCGACTCCAGATGTCGCTTCAAAGGCTCATACTTACTCATATGATATCTACCCTCGTCCGAGGATATCATATGACACCATTCTCGACACGTCACGTCAGCCGATCACTTCCTCGAACTCCCTGACGATCTCCTCGTAGACCTCCCGCTTGAAGGGAACGACCAGGGCCGTCAGTTCGTCGAGGCGCGCCCATTTCCAGGCGTTGAACTCGGGCTTGTGATGACCGCCCCCGGGCCTGAGGATGTCGATCTCGCTGTCCTCGCCGGTGAAGCGCAGCGCGTACCACTTCTGGATCTGGCCGCGATACCTGCCCTTCCAGGCCTTGCCGATGAGGCTCGGCGGTAGGTCGTAGCGAATCCAGTCGCGACTCTCGGCGATCAGGCTGACCGACCGGATGCTGGTCTCTTCGTAGAGTTCCCGATAGACCGCCTCCGCCGGGTCCTCGCCCTCGTCGATTCCGCCTTGCGGCATCTGCCACCAGGTGCCCGGCCCTTCCGGCTCCTCCGGCCCGTCCGCCCGATGGCCAATGAAGACGAGGCCGTCCGGATTGACGACGAGCGCCCCCACGCAGGGACGGTAGGGCAGGTCGGCTGGATCCTTGGACATGGCGCCTCCGTGGTGAATGTCGGTCTTGTTGGCGAGATCGCCCGACCCCGCGCATCTGTAATGCGAGGGATCCGGCTCAGGTCGCTCCGCCGCCGACCAGGGCGGTCGCCGGCACCAGCACCACGCCGCGCGTCTCGAGCTCCCTGGCCCAGTCGCGGATCGCATCGATGGTGACCGGGAGCGCCGCGCCGATGCCGAGCGCCGATCCCGACTCACGGGCGGTGTCCTCGAGCCGCCGCAGCGCCTCGTCAATGGCCTCGCGCGTCGGAACCGCATCCACCACCAGATCCGCCACTGCCATGGAGAGCCCGATGTCGCGGGCAACCGCGGGGGCTGAGCTGCGCGGCGAACTCCCATCGTCGAGATAGACCAGGCCCCGGTCCCTTAGCTCCCCCAGGAACGGGCGCAAGGAGTCTTCGCTGGCGGTGAAGCGGGCACCCATGTAGTTGACCACGCCCGCATAGCCCGAGAACCGGCTCAGCAGCCAATACAGGCGGTCGCGGTTCTGCTCCCGGTCGAGCCCGGTCAGCAGCGTATGCGGACCCGGATCGTTGTCCGGGTAGTCGTAGGGCTCCAGCGGCAGGTGCAGCAGCAGTTCGTGCCCCACCTGCCGCGCACGGGCGCTGAGGCGGTCCAATTCGTCGCCATAGGGCGCAAAGGCCAGCGTCACCTCTGCCGGCAGCCGGTCGATGGCGGTCTCGGTCGTTACCGCTGACAGCCCGAGCCCGCCGAGCACGATGGCGACCCGCGGCCCGGCTGCGGACACCTGTCCGAGTGGTCGCGAATAGGCGTCGAAGGGGCGCCGGCCGTCCGGCGCTATCGCAGGGAGCGGACCATAGCGGCTCATCTCGACGAGCCCGACCTCGGTCCCGACTCCCGGCTGGACGGTGGTGGCGACGGGATCGCCGATCACGATGTCTGCAGGGGGAAGCGCCTGGCCGTCGGGAAGGCTCTCGGCCTGGCCGGAATCCAGCGTGGCGCGCATGCCGATCGCCTCGCCGGTATTGGCCCGCGACGCCGGCGCGCTGTCCAGTTGCACGATCGCGACCGGTTCGCCGCCGAGTGGATCATCGACAAGCAGCAGACGGCCGGCGAGCAAAATCGCGACCAGCGCAACCACGGACAAGACGACCTTGCGGACGCTCAAGGCCCGCAAGGTCCCGGTCAGGCGCCCGCCGCCCTCTGATTCGTCGCCGCCCATCGCCGCCATGGTCGATCCAATCGGTCCGCGGCGCAATGGTCGCCGAGGTTGCGGCCCTTACGAAGCGGCACGCGGCCGGCCCGTCAATTCGGCACGCTGGCGCTCGGGTCTGGCGGGAACAGGCTGTGCACCGTCACGCCGCGCAGGAGGTCGAGCGCGTAATTCAGCTGCTTGTCGTCCTCCTTGTTCGGCGGGATGTAGGCGGACGACCCGCCCTGCTCCTCGCCGTCCTGGGACTGCAGATGCCCGCGCAGCGACGATTCGCCCCGCGCCGTGGTCTGGCCCTGCAACTCCTCCGGCACCTCCTGCTCGATCACGATGTCCGGATCGATCCCCGTCGCCTGGATCGAGCGGCCGGAGGGCGTGTAGTAGCGGGCTGTCGTCAGCCGCAGAGCGCCATTCGAACCGAGCGGGATGATCGTCTGCACCGACCCCTTGCCGAAGGAGCGGGTGCCCAGCACCGTCGCGCGCCGGTGATCCTGCAACGCGCCGGCGACGATCTCCGAAGCCGAGGCCGAACCGCCGTTGATCAGCACGATGACCGGCTTGCCCTTGGTCAGATCGCCCGACCGGGCGTTGTAGCGCTGCGACTCGTCCAGGTTCCGGCCACGTGTCGAGACGATCTCGCCGCGATCCAGGAACGTGTCGGACACCGCGATCGCCTGATCCAGCAAGCCGCCGGGATTGTTCCTGAGGTCGATGATGAAGCCCTTCAGCCTGTCGGCCGGGATTTCCTGCTCCAGCTTCTCGATGGCGAGCTTCAGGTTCTCGAAGGTCTGCTCGTTGAACTGGGTGACCCGGATATAGCCGACGTCCTCCTCGCTGTTGAAGCGGACGGCGCGGATCTGAATGATGTCGCGCACCACCGTGACCTTCAGCGGCTCCCCTTCACCGCGCTGGATCGTCAGCTCGATCGGGGTGTTCACCCGTCCGCGCATCTTTTCGACCGCCTCGGCGAGCGTCAGCCCCTGCACCTGCTCGCCGTCGAGATGCGTGATCAAGTCTCCGGGCAGGATGCCGGCGCGGGCGGCGGGCGTATCGTCGATCGGCGTAACGACCTTGACCAGCCCCTCCTCCATCGTGACCTCGATGCCGAGACCGCCGAACTCGCCGCGCGTCTGCACCTGCATGTCGCGGTAGTTCTTGGGCGACATGTAGCTCGAGTGCGGATCGAGCGAGGTCAGCATCCCGTTGATCGCGGACTCGACCAGGTTGGAATCGTCCGGCTCCTCGACATAGTCCGACTTCACCCGCTCGAAGACGTCGCCGAACAGGTTGAGCTGCCGATAGGTGTCGCTCTTGCCAGCGGCGATCGCGTCACCGGTGATGAGTGCCGGCTGCGAAACGACAAAGCCAGCCGCCCCGCCCAGCAACATTCCAAGGAGGAGTATCGAAGTCCTGCGCATTATCCGCCTGCTCCATTGCGGCCGCTTGCCCACCAGGGGCCCGGATCGATGGACTGCCCATCCTGCCGGAATTCAACATATAGGAGCGGCTGGCTGCGGCCGACAGTCACGTTTGCGGCACTCGCCAGCACCACCCCGCCCATTTGCCCGACCGGCTCCCCGGCCAGCACGAACTGGCCCAGATCCACGGCGATGGCTTCCATGCCGGCGAGGAGCACATGATACCCGTCGCCGACGTTCAGTATCAAGAGTTCCCCGTAGGACCTGAACGGCCCGGCATAGACCACCCACCCGTCCGCGGGTGCGGTGACCTGCGCACTGGCGCGGGTCGCGATCGAAATCCCGCGAGCGGCTGCGCCGAACTCGTCTGGCGCACCGAACTCGCGAATGACCGCGCCGGCTGCCGGCATCGCCAGCAACCCCTTCGCCTGCAGGAACGGCATCGCCGGTTCGAGCCGCGAAGGATCGCGCAGCGCACCCAGCATCTCCTGCGGAGACCTGGCCGGTGTGCGGG
>JAEYRQ010000297.1 GCA_023435545.1 Pseudomonadota bacterium
GGTATTGTGTGTGCGGGTGAGAGGCGACTCAGGACTTCAGGTGCGCCAGGCAGGCACCGGCGGCCTCGGCGGAGCCCTTCGCCGAGGAGCGGCTCACCTTGCCGGACATCACAAGCGACTTGGTGGCGTCGGTAATCGCGCCCCGGAGGTCCGGCGCCGACGCAGCGGTCGGGGCTACGGCGTCATAGATGGTCTTCGATTCGGCGCTCAACCCGGCGGCACACTGGTCGGCCTGCTGCTGGCTGGCGAAGGCGGTGCCAGCGGCCAGGCAGCCGGCAATAAACATGGTGATGCGGAACATCAGGCGTTCTCTCCTTGGCTTTGGAACGGGTTTGCGGTGTGATGGCGGCGGAATGAAAATCGGGACGCGAGCAACAGCGGCCCCGTGCCGGGCGTGTTCAGCGCCGTCCGGCGCGGTTGACCGGGCCGCCGAGGTTGACCGGTGCCGCGCCGGGCGCACCGACGCCGACGCCGCGCGTCAGGCCGACGCCTGCCGCCCCGGCACCGGCGCCCGGCAGAACGCCCACCCCCGAGGCCGGCCCTCCAAGGCCGCCCGGATTGACGACGACCGGATTGGGCGCCACGACGCAGCCGACCGGCACGCCGGGCGCGGTGCAGTAGACGACGGCCGCTTCGGCTCGCAGGCCAGTCATGCCTGCGGCGACGGCGAGCGCCAGTCCGCCCGCGGTGAAGATCCTGTGCATTCGTTCGCTCTCCATGGCCTCGTTTGGAGCTGCGGCAGCCCAGTCGTCGGGCCATCCGCTATGGGGCATGTGACGCGATGAGCCGGCTCCGGCCAATGTCAAAGATTGATCCTGTCGGCGACCATGTCGCGGGCAGCTGTATCGTGCGGCCGCCGACACCGGCGCAGATCGAGGCCCTCCGCAGGATGCCGGGCTTCGAGACGGCGTGGTCCCGGCTGGTGGCAGGGCTCACGGGGCAATATCGCGGCAACCGCGTCCTCAACCGCATTCTCAACGATCGCGGCCGCGCACTGATGGGTCTGCTCATCCTCGACCTGCACTACAATACAGTTGAGGATGGGGGCCTGACGGCGACCCGGCTCAAGCAGGTGTGCGTGGAGACAGGGGTGTGCAGCCCCGGCCGCGTTACGGCGATGCTCGGTGTGCTGCGGCTGTTCGGCTTTCTCTCCGAGGTTCCCACCGCCGACCGGCGCGTCCGTCGGCTGGTCCCGACCGAAAAGCTGATCGCTACCCACTTGGCGCGCTGGCGCCACTTCCTCGAGGCAATTGCGATCCTCGATCCCGAGGCGCGGCCGGCAGCCGGCCGACTGGGCGATGCAACCTTCGTCGCAAGTCAGGTCGGTGCGATGAGCCTCATGTTTCGCCAAGGCATGCGGATGCTCGACTATGCACCCGAACTGCGCTCTGTCGTTGCTCGGGACGCTGGCCTGATGATCCTGTTGTCGATTGCCGCAGAGGCGCGTGGGGCGGCGCACCGCGAACCGGTCGACCTGACGATAAGCGATCTGGCGAAGCGATTCGTCGTCTCGCGCGGCCACGTTCTGTCGGTGTTGCGCGATGCCGAACAGGAGGGGCTGATTCTGCGCGGGGGACATCGAAGGGCGGGGATTGTCGCGATGCCGGCACTGCTCGACGCCGTTGACCGGTTCGTCGCGGCCGGACTGCTGATCCACATGGTGTCGCTGCGAGTGGCGCCGACGGCGGGCAGCGTGGAGTAGCCCACTAGCCCGGAAATCAGATAGATCGGCGCGGCCGGGTGACCGGCCACGCCTGTTGGCACTGTGACAGCGAGCCCGCTACACGGTGAGCACGTAGACGATCTCGTAGCTCCGCGGCTCGATGATCAGGATCCGTCCATCGGCCAAGATGATATACCGGTAGCCTCGGTATTCGGGCACGATCTCGACGATCCGCGTCGGCAGCGGATGCAGTTCGATGGTCTGGGGCACCGTCGAGCCGACCGACACCCGAACGTCGATGTTCACCGGCTCGACATTCTGCTGGACGATCGTCTGCTGGATCGTCGTCCGCTCCTGGGCGGTTATCTCAACCGAACCGCCCGCACTCCTGTCGGTGCCGCCGGCCTGGCCCTCCTGTGCCGTCTCGCCGGTCCGACGCTGTTCGGCGGACTGGCCGGTCCGGTCCTTTTCGGCTGTCTGTCCGGTCTGACCCTGTCCAGTCGTCCGGCCGGTCACGCTCTGGTCGGCGGGGCCGGCGGTCTGGCCTTGGTCAGTGGATCCGGGCTGGACCTGGCCAGCCTGTCCCTGGTCTGCCTTATCCTGGACGGCCGATCCGACCGGCTTTTGGCCGGTGCGCCCAGTCTGGGACGGTTGCTGCATCGCCTGGCCAGCAGGAAGCCCGCCACGCGCGTCATCCTCCAGGGGGTTGCGGCCCTGCACCTGCGGCTGCGCGGCGCCTGACGGGCTCTGAGCCGACTGGCCGGCGCCCGCAGGCGGCGCCTGCATTTGATTCGCCGCGGGTGGCTGACCCTGGCTTGCTGCGGGCGGCTGCTGCGCCGGCGGTGTCGTCTGCGCCGAAACGGCACTGGCGGTCAGGATGGCTGCGGCTGCCACGCCGCCAAGATAACGGAAGAACATTGCATGTCTCCTTGTCCGTCGTCGGTTGGCGCCCCCGGACGCCTCACCAACTCACGGGATCGACATGTGTTCCGAGTTTTCCCAGCGGGGCAGATGGTCGCACGGCTCATGCGCGAAGAACAGGCGCACCGCTCGCAAAGGTGCGCCTGTTCCAGATCTCGTCGTTCTTGTTTGGGGTGGATAGATCAGTCGCCGATGCCGCGTGCGATGATCTCGTCCTCGCGGTGAACAATGCCCGCTGGTTGGCCGCCGACTTGTCGCGTGCACAGCATTTTTGGGCGGCGCTCGGCGAAGAACTTGTTCGCCCGCCGTGCTTTCGCGGGCCTGAGGACTATCCCGCCCAGCCGGTCGAAGGGCTCACGCACACAGCCATCGTCGTCCTCGATCAGCAGCGGACGGCGCAGCGTCCGCCCCCAGGCGCTCCAGTCGGCCACGGCGTCGTCGCAATCCTCGCTTACGAGTAGCGGCACGGCCAGGTCGGCGTTGCGGTGCAGGAGCTTCAACGCGACCGACAGGATGCCGCCGTCTTCGCGCGTGCTCAGCAGAACGCCGCGGTAGGCGGAGACCGGCACGCTGATCGTCAGCGGGATCCGTCCCTCGCCGGCACGGTGAATCATCACGTCCTCCCGGTCGATCACCACGGTATGAACCGCGGAACCGGCACGGGCGACGCTGGTGAACGCTACCCGTGCCGGCAGCATGAAGGGATCGAGCCGGATGGACCGGCCCGTTCCCCGGGGCACCTCGCAGGTGCCCGCGGTTTGACGCCTCATCGAAACTCTCCCTGCGGGCCCTGTTGGTTTGTTTGGTGCCCGTCGTCGATGTCGGAGAATGGCAGGGAAATGTTGGAATCCGCTTAAGCGGTTGGGTTAAATACTCGTGACCGGAGCGCTGCGCGCTTGATACCCGCCGGGCGCGCCACTAAACACGTCACCACAGGATCCGGACACGAGCCCGACCCGGAGCGGGGCGCGCCGCAAGGACATGCATTTGCCCTCTCAGGATATTGACGATCTCGAGCTCCTTTCGCAGGCGGCCCGCGAGGCGGGAGCTTTGGCGCTCGGGCATTTCCGCGGGTCTCCGCGGCAGTGGACCAAGCCGGACGCGACCTCGGTGACGGAAGCCGACATCGCGGTCGATGCGTTTCTGCGCGAGCGTCTGCTGGCGGCGCGGCCGGGCTACGGCTGGCTGTCGGAGGAACATCCCGACGACGGCTCGCGGCTGCGGGCCGGCAGGCGGTTCATCGTCGATCCGATCGACGGCACCCGCGCCTTCATCGATCGCGGCGACGAATGGGTCATTTCGATCGCCGTCGCCGACGACACCCGCCCGGTGGCCGGGGTCCTCTACAACCCGGTGCGCGACGAACTTTGGTGTGCACGCGCCGGCGGCGGTGCGACGCAAGACGGGACGCAGCTGGCGGTCTCCCGTCCGGCGGGCACGGCCAGGCCGCGGGTTGTGGCGACGCGAAAGGCTCTGCGCCAGACCGGGATCGCGGAGCCCGGCTTCACTCCGGTACATGTGTTCCTGAAGTCGCTGGCGAACCGCCTGGCCAACGTCGCCGCCGGAACCGTCGACGGCGCGCTGGCGACGGCGGGCAGCGCCGACTGGGACATCGCGGCCGCCATGCTCATAATCCAGGAGGCGGGTGGACGCATCACCGCCGCCAGCGGTGCGCCGATCCGCCTGAACGGGGAAACGCTCCGTCACCCGCCGCTGGTCGCCGCGGGGGAGACGCTGCACGCAACGATACTGTCGGCGGTCGGCATGGCGCCCGCTGATCTGCAAGGGGAATCGCGATGAGCGACGAAGCCAACGCCAGGCAGCTTCTGCACCTCGTCTTCGGCGGCGAGCTGAAGGACGTCTCCGACGTCGAGTTCGAGGACCTGGACAAGCTCGACATCGTCGGCATCTACCCGAACTACCGGACTGCCTACGATGCCTGGAAGGACGCCGCGCAGCGGACTGTCGACAACGCCGAGATGCGCTATTTCATCGTGCATCTGCACCGCTTGCTCGACCCCGACGCGACACCCAGCGGCTGACCCCCGAACCGCGTCGCCGGTCGCATGTCGAGGCTGACGTTGCGTCGCGGATGACGGGGAGGCTGTTAGGCTATAGAACGCACTGGCCGCCGCCGACAGTTGCAGGGCGGACCAGGCCCCGAGGAACAGACGCGTGGTATCGAACGTCTTCAGCGACACCGCTGCCGTCGACCGGATCGACGACAGCCTGCATGCCTCGAACCTCTCGACCTGGCAGGTCGTGCGCCGGCTGGTGCGAGACCATCTGCTGCCGCGCAAGAAGCTTCTGATCGGCTGCTTTGCGGCCATGGGTGTGTCGGCGGCGACGACCGGCTCACTGCCCTTCCTGATGCAGATGGCCGCCGACGACGTCTTCCTCGGCAAGGACGAGCGGATGCTCTACGTCCTGCCGATCCTCGTGGTCATCCTCGTCGGCCTCAAGGCGTCCTCGGAGTATTTCGCCACGGTCGGGCAGGCCTATGTCGGCAACCGCATTGTCGCGGACCTGCGTGTCGAGATGTTCGAGCGCCTCACCCAAGCCGATCTCGGCTGGCTCCAGCGCACCCATTCCGGCCGCTTCGTCTCCAGCTTCATGAACGACGTGCTGGCAATCCGCGAGGCGGCGAGCCTGGCAATCGTGGCGCTGGGTCAGAACATCCTCAAGGTCGTCATGTTGACCGGCGCCATGGTCTACATGGACTGGCGCCTGTCGATCGTCGCCATGATCACCATTCCCTTCGCCATCCGGGTGCTCGGCCGCCAGCGCCGGCGCGTGCACGTCTCCGCGACCAAGACCTTCCAGGAGACCGGCGACCTCGGCATTCTCGTCTCGCAGACGCTGACCGGCATCCGCGTGGTCAAGGCCTACGACCGCGAGGAGCACGAGACCGAGCGGGCCCGCCGCATCATCGACCGCACGCTCGAATTCATCATGCGCTCGGTGCGCACCAAGGCGTCGTCGGGTCCGATCGTCGAGGCGCTGACCGGGGTCGGCTTCGCGCTCGCCATTCTCTACGGCGGCTATCAGGGCATCCACGGCACCCTGACGGCGGGCCACTTCATGGGCTTCGTCACCGCCGCGATGCTGATGTACCAGCCGATGAAGGCGGTCGCGGCGCTGCAGACCATGCTGCAGGAGGGGGTCGCAGCCGCCAACCGTGTCTTCGGCATCATCGATCTCGACAGCCGCGTGCGCGAGGTGCCCGGCGCTCTGCCGCTCAAGGTGACCTCCGGAGAGATCGGCTTCGAGCAGGTCTCGTTCTCCTACCGCGACGGCGAGCCCGTCCTGCAGGCCCTCGACCTGCTGGTGAAGCCCGGACAGCGGGTGGCGCTGGTGGGACCGTCGGGGGCCGGCAAGAGCACCGTGCTGAACCTGCTGCTGCGCTTCTACGATCCGCAGTCGGGACGGATCCTGATCGACGGCCAGCCCATCTCCGACGCCACCATCTCCAGCGTCCGTCTCGCCAGCGCGCTCGTCACCCAGGAGCCGGTGCTGTTTGACGACACGATCCGCGCCAACATCATGTACGGCTCCGAAGGCGCCAGCGAGGATCAGGTCATCGCCGCCGCCAAGGCGGCGTATGCCCACGACTTCATCATGAACTTCCCCAAGGGCTACGACACCCCCGTCGGCGAGGCGGGTGGCCTTCTGTCCGGCGGGCAGCGCCAGCGCGTCGCGTTTGCCCGCGCCATGCTGCGCGATGCCCCGATCCTGCTGCTCGACGAGCCCACCAGCTCGCTCGATTCCGAGGCCGAGGCGCAGATCCAGAAGGCGCTGGACCAACTTCTCAAGGGGCGCACCGTCATCATGATCGCGCATCGGCTTTCGACGGTGAAGAAGGCCGATGTGATCCACGTCATGGAAGCAGGCCGTGTCATCGAGAGCGGCAGCCATGACGAATTGGTGACCCTCAACGGCGCATATGCGCGCCTGCACCGCACCCAGTTCGGCGGCGACGATGCGCCGAAGCCCGGCAAGCCGCGCCGCGCCCGCGCGGCAAGCGCCTGAGGTAGCCCGGGGCAATGCTGAAGCGGATAACGTCCGCCCGTTGGTTCCAGGTCGCGGCGGGAGCGCTCATCGCCGCCTATCTGAAGCTGGTCTTCCGGACCAGCCGCTTCACCATCGAGCCGCCGGACATCTATGACCGGATCGATCGCGATCTGCCGGTGATCCTGGCGTTCTGGCACGGCCAGCATTTTCTGACGCCCTTCATCAAGCAGCCGCATCATCGCGCGAAGGTGCTGATCTCGCGCCACCGCGACGGCGAGATCAACGCCCAGGCCGCCGAGCGCCTCGGCATCGGCACGATCCGCGGTTCCGGCGACACCAAGGGCAAGTTCCACGTCAAGGGCGGCGCGACCGCCTTCCGGACGATGCTGCAGACCCTGGAGCAGGGCGTTAACGTGGCGCTGACCGCCGACGTGCCGAAGATCTCGCGCCGGTGCGGGCTTGGCATCGTCAAGCTCGCCCAGCAGTCCGGGCGGCCGATCGTTCCGGTCGCGATCGCCACCCGCAATCGCATGGTGATGCGAAGCTGGGACAAGGCAGCTGTCAACCTGCCATTCGGTCCCGCCTCCGCGGTTGCCGGCGATCCGATCCTCGTAGCCGCCGATGCCGACCGCGATCTGCTCGAGGCGGCGCGGCTTGCTGTCGAGCAGGCCCTGGAGGACTGTACCGCCCGCGCTTACGAGATCGTCGATGGCCCAGCGCGCTGATTCCCCGCGGTCTCTGCTGTTGACGGCTTACAGGGCCGCCACCGCGCTCGCCGATCCGCTGGCCGGACCAATCCTCGGCTGGCGCACCCGGCGCGGCAAGGAGGACCCGCAGCGGCGCAGCGAGCGCTATGGCATCGCGACGATGCCCAGACCGGCCGGACCGCTCGTCTGGGTGCACGCAGCCAGCGTCGGCGAGACGGTGTCCGTCCTGCCGTTGATCGACGCGGTCATCGCACGCCACCCGGTCTCGGTTCTCCTGACGACGGGAACGGTGACCTCCGCCCGGCTCGCTGCGGCGCGGCTCGGCGAGCACGTCGCCCACCAGTATGTGCCGCTGGATGCGCGCCGCTTCGTCCGACGATTTCTGGAGCATTGGCAGCCGGGGCTGGCGGTCTTCGTCGAATCCGAGCTCTGGCCCAACATGATCTTGCAGACGGGCGCGTCCGGGGCCTCTCTGGCGCTGGTTAATGCCCGAATGTCCGACCGCTCTTTCAGGCGCTGGCACAGGCGCGCGCCGGGCATGGCCCGGACACTGCTCGGTCGCTTCGACATGTGCCTCGCTCAGTCGGAGCAGGATGCCGGACGACTGGTGGAACTCGGCGCACAGCCGGTCTACTGGACCGGAAACCTCAAATACGACGTGCCGGCGCCGCGTGCCTCCGCCGTCGAGCTCGGGCGGCTGAAGGCGGTGATCCGGGAGCGCCCTCGCTGGGCCGCGGCGAGTATTCATCCCGGCGAGGACGAGGCGGTGCTCGATGCCGAGCGGCTGCTCAGGGACCGTCGGCCGGGCATGCTGGCGATCGTCGCGCCGCGTCACCCCGAGCGCGGCTCCGACATCGTCGCCGCCGCGGCCGCCCGCGGCCTGTCGGCGGTGCTGCGCTCCTCCGGCGGGCTGCCGGGTCCGGAGATCGACGTCTACGTGATCGACACGATCGGCGAGATGGGCCTCGTCTACGCGCTCGCGCCCGTGGCCTTCATGGGCGGCTCGTTGGTGCGGCATGGCGGCCAGAACCCGATCGAGCCCGCCAAGCTGTCCACCGCCATCCTGCACGGGCCGCATATCGGCAACTTCGCCGAGGTCTATGCCGCGCTGCAGGATGCCGGGGGAGCCGAGCTCGTCACCAGCGCTATCGACCTCGCCGGCAAGGTACAGAGGCTGATCGAGACGCCGGCCTCTGCGGAGCTGCGCGCCGACGCGGCGCGGCGGGCCGTAGCAGCCTTCGCAGGGGCTCTCGACCGGGCGGTCGTGGCGCTCGATCCGCTGATCGCGCCGATGGCGCGGGAGTAGCACCGTGCGCGCCCCCGGCTTCTGGCGCGGACCGAGGCCGGACTGGCAGGCCGCCTGTCTGTGGCCGCTGTCGTTGCCCTATGCGGGAATTGCCAGCTGGCGGTTCGCGCGTCCACCCGCCGCACGTGCGTCCGTCCCGGTCGTCTGCGTCGGCAACCCCACCGTCGGCGGGTCCGGCAAGACGCCGACCGCGATCCTGATCGCCCGCCTGCTCCAAGCCTTCGGGCGCCGCCCGGTGTTCCTCAGCAGGGGATACGGCGCGAAGGTCTCCGGCCCGACGGTCGTCGATGGGGCGATCCACTCTGCCAGCGATGTCGGTGATGAATCGCTGCTGCTCGCCCGCCACGCCGCGGCCGTGGTCTCGCCGGACCGTTCCGCGGGCGCGGAACTGGCTGCCAGCCTCGGCGACGTCATCGTCATGGATGATGGCTTCCAGAACCCTGCGCTTGCCAAGGACCTGTCGCTGCTGGTGGTCGACGGGGCCTATGGGGTCGGCAACGGCTGGTGCCTGCCCGCTGGTCCGTTGCGCCTGCCGCTTAGCCCCCAGCTCGCCCGGGTGGATGGCCTGGTGATCGTCGGCACGGGAGAAGCCGGCGAGGCGGTTGCCGCCCAGGCGGGCGAACGCGGCATCCGCGTGCTGCGCGGCAGGCTCGTCCCCGATCCGACGATGCGCTCGGCGCTCGCCGGCCGCCCGGTCGTGGCGTTCGCGGGCATCGGGCGGCCGGACAAGTTCTTCGCGACGCTCGATGAGATCGGCGCCGAGGTGGTCGAGGAACGTGGCTTTCCGGACCATCACCGCTTCAGCGAGGCCGACGCGCGCGGAATCCTGGCGATACACCGGCGCAGCGGCGCCATTCCGGTCACCACCGAGAAGGATCGCGCCCGGCTTGGCTCCCCTGCGGGTGGCGCGCTGAAGGCGCTGGCCGACGCCGCCGTGGCGCTTCCCGTCTCCCTCGCCTTCGACGAGGCCTCGGCGGTCGCGCTTCATGCCATGCTGGAGAGGCTGCTCGGCCGGCCGGCGGGCGCAGCGGGCGGCTTGGCGCAGCCTCTGACTTAGCGTAATGCTGTCGCCTCTCGTGGCGGCGGCCGGCAGGTCGGTGGCCGGTCCATGCTAATGTCCCGCCTGTCGCGAGCTTGCCGCATGAGTCTCTATGCCCTGAAGCCGGCCTTCCAGGCCCGCCTGCGGCCGCTGGTCGGACGCCTCGCCGCCTCGGGCGTCACCGCCAACCAGGTTACGGTCGCCGCGGCAGTTGGCTCGATGGTGGTCGGGGCCTTGCCGTTCGTGATCGCATCGGCCGCAGTATTCCTCCTGATTCCGATATGGCTCGCCATCCGGATGGGGCTCAACGCCATCGACGGTATGCTGGCGCGCGAGCATGGGCAAAAGAGCCGCCTCGGCGGCTTCCTCAACGAGATCGGCGATGTCGTCTCCGATGCCGCGCTCTACGCTCCGTTCGCGCTGGTGCCGGCCTTCGGGGCAGGGCTCGTCGCTCTTGTGGTCGTTCTCGCCATCCTCACCGAGTTCGCCGGCGTGCTCGGGCAGGCGACAGGCGGCACGCGCCGCTATGACGGCCCGTTGGGCAAGAGCGACCGAGCGCTGGTGTTCGGCGCGCTCGGTGCCTGGGTCGGCATCAGCGGCGCCATGCCCGCGTGGACGGCGGTCATCCTGTGGGCGGTCGTGGCGCTCATGGTCCTGACGACAGTCAACCGCGTCCGGGCGAGCCTGCGCGAACAAGTCCCTGCGTGACGACGGCCAGACCATGAACGAGAAGTCGGACACAGCCACAGCCGCCGCCCGGGCCTTGCGGGAGTCGACCTTCGCGACCCACGACGGCGTCGAACTGTTCTACCGGCATTGGCCCGCGACCACCGGGAAGCCGGTTGGGGCCGTTCTCCTGTTCCATCGTGGACACGAGCACTCCGGCCGGATGGCGCACCTGGTAGAGGAGCTTGCGCTGCCCGGCTACGACGTCTTCGCCTGGGACGCCCGCGGCCACGGCCAGTCGCCCGGCGAGCGCGGCCACAGCCCCGGCGTCGACACCTCGGTCCGCGATATCCAGACCTTTGTCGATCACATCCAGCCGGCGCACGGTATTGCCGTCAAGGATATGGCGGTGGTGGCGCAGAGCGTCGGGGCGGTGCTGGCGGCCACCTGGGCACACGACTACGCCCCGCCGATCCGTGTCATGGTCCTCGCCTCTCCCGCATTCTCGGTGAAGCTGTACGTGCCGCTTGCCCGGCCGGGGCTGAAGCTGATGCACCGCCTGCGCGGCGACTTCTTCGT
>JAEYRQ010000309.1 GCA_023435545.1 Pseudomonadota bacterium
AGCCTACTCGATCCAGGCGTCCATGAAGCCGTCGTTGACGCCAATCCCGGTGGTGACCAGGTTCTTGACGTTGCAGCGATGGATGGTCGGGAAGCCGAGCTCGAGCAGCCAGGCGACCGGCACGTCGTCGACCAGCTTCTGCTGGACCTTGGTGTAGATCTCCTGCCGCTTCTCGGCCGGGAAGGCGGTCGCGGCCTCTTCGAACATCTGGTCGACCTCGGCTGATTCGTAGCCCGCGACGTTGTTCCAGGGCGACCCCTTGGCGATGTTGCTCGACACATAGGTGCGCGACACGCCGAGCGCCGGGTCGCCGTACTGGTAGAGGTAGGTGAAGGCGAGGTCGAAGTCCCACTCGCTCACCTTCTGGTTCCAGCCGGCGACGTCGGTGGCCACCATGTCGACCTTGATGCCGACCTCCTCGAGGTTCTGCTTCACCGCCTCGCCCCAGCGCTGCCAGGTTTCGCCGTAAGGCAACGGCAGCAGGCTCACCGGCGTGCCGTCGTAGCCCATCTCTGCGAGCAGCGCCTTGGCCTTCTCGGGGTCATGCGAATAGTCGGTGACATCCTCGGTGAAGAACTTGGTCGAGGAGGACAGCGGCCCCTTCGCGACATTACCGAGGTTGTTCCACAGCACTTCCTTGGCGAATTCCCGGTCCATCGCATACATCACCGCCTGGCGGAAGCGCACATCCGCCGTCGGACCCTCGCGGTTGTTGAGCCACATCCAGGACAGCGGCCCGAAATACTCCCAGCCCTCGTCGGTGATGCAGCTGTTGTCCAGCGAGGCCAGACGCTCCACGTCGAAATTCTCCACCGAGCCGCCCGGCAGAATGTCGACGACGCCGGTCTCGTAGGCGACGGCGCGGGCGGCCGCGTCGGGGATCACGTGCCAGTAGATCTCGTCGAGATAGGGCATGCCGTCCTGATAGTAGTCCTCGTTCTTGATCAGCAGGATGTGGGAGCCCTTGACCCACTCCTTGAACTTGAACGGCCCCGTGCCGATTGGCGTGTTGTTGGCCGGGTTGTCCTTGAAGTCGGTGCCTTCGTAGATGTGCTTCGGGATCATCGGCATGGTGCCAGTCTCGAAGATACCGAGGAAGGGGCCGAAGGGATTCTTCAGCGTGAAGACGACCGTATGGTCATCCGGCGCCTCGATGCTCTCGACATGGGCGAGCGAGGCGCGCAGGCGCGGATGGGTCTCGCGCAGGAAGACGTCGGCGGAGAACACCACGTCGGCCGCGGTGAACGGCTCGCCGTCATGCCACTTGACCCCCTCCTGCAGGTGGAAGGTATAGGTCTTGCCGTCCTCGCTGACCTCCCACGAGGTCGCCAGCTGCGGCATCGGGTCGAGGTTCTTGTCGTAGCGCAGCAGCCCCTCGTAGATATTGCCGGCCACCATCTGGGTCGGCCCGTTCTGGAGAAGTCCGAGCATCAGGCCCGGCGGCTCCGGCTGAATGACGACATTTGCGCGCCCGCCCACCTTGGGCTCGGCGAGTGCCGTAGAGATCATCAGCGTGGCGGCGATGGCGCCGAGCACGGTTCGCTTCATCATGGTCTGTCCCTCTGCTTGTTGTGGATTTGCGTTTTCGTTGTTGGTGGCGGCCGGCCTTAGGCCTCGAAGTCCGGCTGCAGCTTGCGGATTAGTCTCAGATAGGCCTCCCATTCCGGGTCCGGCCGGTTGGCCCGGTCGGCCTCGCTCCAGGCTTCGTACTGGCTTGCGGTGAGCTCGCAGATCTCCTTCGGAGGCACGCGGACCCTGGCGCCCGCGCTCTGGATGGCGAGTTGCGCCCGGCAGCTGCGCTCCAGATTGAACATCAGCTTGAAGGCCTCCGCCACCGTGCGCCCGCAGGTCAGGAGCCCGTGGTTGCGCAGGATCATGACCTTCTTCGTGCCGAGGTCGGCGACCAGCCGCTCGCGCTCCGACAGATCGAGCGCGATGCCCTCGTAGTCGTGAAATGCGATCCGCCCGTGGAACTGCATGGCCCACTGATTGAGCGGCAAGAGCCCGTCCTCCTGGCAGGAGACCGCGACCCCGGCGACGGTGTGCGTGTGCAGGACGCAATGGATGTCGGCCCGGGCGGCGTGGACCGCGCTGTGGATGGTGAAGCCCGCGGCGTTCACGCCAGCACCGAACGGGTCGTCGACGACATTGCCGTCGAGATCGACGGTGACGAGATTGGACGCCGTCACCTCGCCGAAACGCAGGCCGTAGGGATTGATGAGGAAGTGATCGTCACCGCCCGGCGCCTTGGCCGAGATGTGCGTGTAGATGCTGTCTTCCAGGCCGAAATGCGCCACCAGCCGGTAGGCGGCCGCGAGATCGATCCGCTCCTGCGCCATCCCGGTTGAGCCTGTGGGCGAGGGGTAGATCCGATTCATCGGATGCGTCTCTCTTGACAATTGACCTGTAGATCACATTGCAGACTAACACGAAATTCCAATCTGTCGACACTCGACAGGCGCGCGAATTCCGAGCAGTATGGGGTGTCGTGCGCGGAAATCCAGGGCAATCGCCAGGCACGGCATCCTCGATGGACTCAGGAAATGAAGCAGCGGGCCGTCGGCCGCCTCTCCGCAATCGACCACAGCGGGCTCGCCAACCGGATCGCCCAGATCCTCACCGAGGCGATCATCACGGGCGAGTTCGAGCCCGGGGCCCGTTTGACCGAGGCGCAGCTCGCCCGCGACCTCGGCGTCAGCCGGGCGCCGGTTCGCGAAGCCGCGCGCCTCCTGGAAAACCGCGGGCTGGTGATTGCGCAGCCGCGGCGTGGCTTCTTCGTGCGCACCATCGACGCGGAGGAGATCGACCAGATCTATGACCTGCGCATCTGTCTGGAACGGCATGCCGGCGCGCTGCTGATCGCGCGGCTGACCGAGCCGATGCTGGCAGCGCTCAGTGACCAGGTCGCCCTGCTGCACCGGCTCGCCGAAAGCGGCGATGCGACGCGGCAGGTCGAGGAGGACCTCGCCTTCCATCGGATGATCTGCAGCTATGCCGGCAACCGGCGGCTGTTGCGGGTCTACGACGAACTCACCCACGAGCTGCGTTTCGGCGTCGCCATGATCGGCCAGCTATACGACGACCCACACGAAATCGCCCGCACCCACGATCCGGTCCTGGCGGCACTGGCCGCCCGCGACGTCGAGGACTATGTCCGTGCAATCGAGTACCATATCGGGGTGGCGCGCGAGCGGGTCGGCGAAATGATCAGCGCCCGCGAGACCCTGCCGGGCTGAAGTCGCGGCCTGCTGCCGTTTCCCGGACCGGGACTGGGCCATCCGCTGAACCGGAGAGCGGCATCAGCGGTGCATGCGGCCCATGATGCCGAGCCCATCGCAGCGTATGACGGCCCTGTCGGACGATGACGGTTCGGCGCCGATGCCAGCCCCGTGCCGATCCTCGCAATCACATCGGCGGCCGCGCTACACTCGGCAAGGCGCTCGCCGTCGCTCGTCATTGCAGCTGCAAAGGAGACGTCCAGATGACCATGTACCAAGCCGGCGTCATGATCCAGGCAGGCGGAGGCAGCCTGGTGGCGGGCTACATGCCGGGTTTCGGGAACGATTTCGAAACCGAGGCGCTGCCCGGTGCGCTTCCACAGGGGATGAACAGTCCCCAGAAGTGCAACTACGGTCTCTACGGCGAACAACTATCGGGGACGGCTTTCACGGCCCCCTCGCACCAGAACGAACGCACCTGGTGCTACCGCATCCGCCCGAGTGTCAAACACACCAGCCGATTTGAGCGGATTGACGTGCCGTACTGGAAGTCGGCGCCGCACATCGTTCCCGACGTGACCTCGCTGGGTCAATACCGCTGGGATCCGGTTCCCCATACCCCGGAGAAGCTCACCTGGATCACCGGCATGCGGACCATGACCACCGCGGGTGACGTCAACATCCAGGTCGGCATGGCAAGCCACATCTACCTGGTTACGGAGTCGATGCGCGACGACTACTTCTACTCGGCCGACAGCGAGCTTCTGATCGTGCCGCAGGAAGGCAGGCTGCGTTTCGCCACGGAGCTCGGGATCATCGATCTTGAACCGAAGGAGATCGCCATCATTCCGCGGGGCCTCGTCTACCGTGTCGAGGTCCTGGAAGGGCCCTGCCGCGGTTTCGTCTGCGAGAACTACGGACAGAAATTCGAATTGCCGGGACGCGGGCCGATCGGCGCGAACTGCATGGCCAATCGGCGGGACTTCAAGCCTCCCGTCGCGGCGTTCGAGGACCGTGAGGCGCGGTCGACCGTTACGGTAAAATGGTGTGGTCAGTTCCATCGCTGCGAGATCGGACATTCGCCTCTCGACGTGGTCGCCTGGCATGGCAACTACGCCCCGGTGAAGTACGACCTGCGCAACTACTGCCCCGTTGGCGCGATTCTGTTCGACCATCCCGACCCGACGATCTTCACCGTGTTGACGGCGCCGTCCGGCACGGCCGGCACCGCCAACATCGACTTCGTGCTATTCCGCGAGCGCTGGATGGTGATGGAGAACACCTTCCGTCCGCCCTGGTACCACAAGAACGTGATGTCCGAACTGATGGGCAACATCTACGGCCAGTACGACGCCAAGCCGCAGGGATTTGTCCCCGGGGGCATGTCGCTTCACAACATGATGCTGCCGCACGGGCCCGACCGTGAAGCCTTCGAGAAGGCCTCGAGCGCGGATCTCAAGCCCCAGAAACTGGACGAGACGATGTCGTTCATGCTCGAGACCCGCTTCCCGCAGCATCTGACGGAGTTCGCGGGTCGCGAGGCGCCCTTGCAGGACGACTACATCGATTGTTGGGACAGCCTGGAGAAGAAGTTCGACGGCACACCAGGAACGAAATGAGGTTCCCGCGCCGACGAGCCTGTCCGCGCCGCGACGGTTGGCAGATGTGGCGAATTACGGCTCTGCAATGCGGGTCGGAGCCCGATCTCCGATCCGGAACGCTTCGAGGCTGACGACCTCGAGCGCGACCCGAAGGCGAGCCCTCAACGCCCGGAATCGCTTCTGGCCCAACAAAACTGGCCTGAGACAGCCGATCCCCACGCTGCACGTGATCGCTTGACCGAGCATTCATTCAGTCCTCGAGGCCGAAGAACCGCTCCAGCGGGTCGGAATTCGATGTGGAAGGTGTTGACTCCCCATTGAAGCCTGCTACCAATTCTGGTCCAACAAATAGCCGCCATCGGGCCTTACGACGGATGACGCTCAAGACCGATGATCCCGCCCGGCAGGTGGATCTGGCTTCGGCCCACGGCTCCGCCGTCGATGTCGTGGTGCAGCAGATTCGCGGGCTGATCGCCGACGGCCGGATGACGGTGGGCGATGCCCTGCCGACCGAGCGCGAGCTTTGCATCCAGTTCAATGCGAGCCGCAACACCGTGCGCGAGGCGATGCGCATCCTGAAGGCGTACGGCCTGGTCGACGTGCGCCCGAAGGTCGGCGCCACGATCACCGACAACCGCATGTCGCGCGCCTTCGAGCTGTTCTCGTTCAATACGATGGAGATCAGCCGCAAGACCTTCTCCGACGTTCAGGCGCTGCGCGACCTCCTGGAGGTCGGAGCAGCCGAGCAGATATTGGAAAGGCTGGGTGACCGCGATCTGGAGGAACTCCGGGCGATCAACGACCGGATGGCGGGCATCAATGATCTGCAGGAGGCCTCCGAGGTCGACTACGCCTTCCACATGCGGCTGATCTCGATCCTCGACAATGCCGCTGTCCTAGACGTCTACAAGGTGATGAAGCCGGTGATCCTGCGGATCATGCAGAGGGGCAAGACCCGCAGAACCTTCAGGTCCGAGACCTACGCCGAGCACGAGAGCGTCCTCGACGCCATGGCGAAGCGCGACCGCCTCGCCTTCCAGTACAGACTGCGCACGCATCTGATGACTGGCTTCAAGCACTTCAACGAGCAGATGGAGGCTTCGGCCTGAGGGGCCCGAAGAGGCACCCAAAGAGAAGGGGAACGGGGGCGTAAACGGTACGGTCGGCACGATAACCGACACAATCAAGGGAGGAACTGCCATGAAGACACTATTGAGGTGCACGACGGCGGCGGCGGCGATGATGCTGATGGCACCATTGGCCTTTGCCGGGCCGGAGGTCGTCTCCGGACCGGGAGCGGACCCTGAATGCTTCGCACCATGGTCGGCCGACACCAAGTACCTGAAATGGGATGCCCAGCAGGGCCCCTACAAGATCGCGATCGTGAACGGCTTCGTCGGCAACACCTGGCGCATCCAGATGATCAAGACGGCCAAGGCCTTCGCCGAGGACCCCGCGATCAAGGATAAGATCGCCGAGTTCAAGGTGGTCTCGACGGGTACCGATGCCCCCGCACAGCTCGGCGCGATCGAGGACTTCATCAATCAGGGCTTCCACGCGATCGTGACGATCGCCGTCTCGCCCGACGGCTTCGACCGGGTGATCCGCCTGGCCGACCGCAACAACGTGGTGCTGGTTCCCTTCGACAACGTGCTCGACACCGATGCGGTGATGCAGGTCAACGAGGACCAGCTGGCGATGGGCCGCGAATGGGCGACGTTCGTGATCGACCAGCTCAAGTCCGCCGGCAAAACCTCGGGCAAGCTTCTGGAAGTGCGCGGCCTGCCCGGCAACTCGGTCGATCGCGACCGCTCGATCGGCATCCACGAGGTGCTGGAGGAGTCGGGCGGCGACTGGGAGGTCGTGCAGGTCGTCGGCAACTGGGATGACGGCACGGCGCAGAAGGTGACTGCCGACGCGATCGCCGTGCACGGCCAGTTCGACGGCATCCTCGCCCAGGGCGGCACCACCGGCGTGGTCCAGGCGATGATCGATGCAGGCCACCCCATGGTTCCGATCGCAGGGGAATCGGAGAACGGCTTCCGCAAGCTGGTGGCGAAGCACGCGGCGGATGGCCTGAAGGGGATATCCATCGGTCAGTCGCCGGGCCTGGTGGCGATCGCCATGAAGGCGGCGATCTCGGCGCTCGAGGGGAACACCATGCCCCAGCTCATCTCCGTCCCGCTGCCGATCGCGACGTATGACGAGCTCAAGGACGGGGAGAACTTCTGGACCAACCTGCCCGACAACTTCTTCACCGTGAACGAGTTTCCGCCCTGCGGCGTGAACATCTCCGGCCCCGCCATCATGGCGCAGTCCGAAGCCGACGTGGAATAGACTGCCGGAACGGAGCGGGGCGGCCCTGCTGGTGACGGCGGGGCCGCTCCCCCAATGACCAAGCGGAACGTACCGGTGATCTTGCGCGCATGAGCGACCCCATCGTCGAATATCGCGGCATCTCCAAGCATTTCGCCGGCATTCGGGCGCTGGAGAACGTCGACTTCGCCTGCCCTGCAGGCTCCATCCATGCGGTTCTGGGCGAGAACGGGGCCGGCAAGTCGACGCTCATCAAGATCATGGCGGGGGTTCTCCAGCCCGATACCGGCGAGATGCTCCTGGCCGGCCGGCCCGTGGTCTTCCCTCAGCCGCAGGCGGCCAACGCTGCCGGCGTCGTGTGCATCTTCCAGGAACTGTCGCTCGTCCCCGACCTTTCGGTCGCCGACAACATCTCCATATCGTCACCGCCACGTCGTTTCGGTCTGATCGACAGACGCGCGCAGGTGGCCCGCGCGGAGGAACTTCTCGCCCGCGTCCGCTGCGAGGACGTCGACCCCAACGCTCTCGTCCGCGAACTGTCGCTGTCGCGACGCCAGATGGTGGAGATCGCCAAGGCCCTCGGGCGCGATCCCAAGATCCTGATCCTCGACGAGGCGACCTCTGCGCTGACGTCGCGCGACGTCCAGACCGTCTACGACCTGCTCGCCAGCCTGAAGGAGGCCGGCGTCTCGTGCCTGTTCATCTCGCATCGCATGCATGAGGTGGCCGCGCTGTGCGACACGCTCTCGGTGTTCCGCAACGGGCGGCACATCGAAACCTTCGCAAAGGGCGAGAAATCCGAGCGGGAGATCGTCAAGCTGATGATCGGCCGCGACGTGGAGGCGCAATTTCCCCCGAAGCCGCCGCCGAAACCGGCGGACGAGCGCCAGCCGCTGCTCGAGGTCACAAATCTCTCCTGGCAGAACCGGCTGAACGGCATTCACATCACGGTGTCTCGCGGTGAGATCGTCGGCCTCGGCGGTCTCGACGGCCAGGGCCAGAAGGAGCTGCTGCTGGCGCTGTTCGGCGTGCTGCGCGATGTCGAGGGCGAGATCACCATCGGCGGGCGCAGGGCCGTTCCCGCCTCGCCGGCGGCAGCCAAGTCCGGGCGCATGCGCGTCGCGCTGGTGCCGGAGGACCGCAAGACCGAGGGGCTGATGCTCGGCATGCCGATCGCCGACAACCTGCTCGCAGCCTCGATCGGCAGAATCTCGCGCGGACCGTTCATTGATCCGTCGCTCGCCAGCAAGGCGGTCGAGGACGGCGTTGCCAGGCTGCAGATCAAGATCGGCTCGGCGAGCGATCCGGTGATGACGCTGTCGGGGGGCAATCAGCAGAAGGTGGTCATCGCCAAATGGCTGATGATCGACCCAGACATCATCCTGCTCAACGACCCCACGCGCGGCATCGACATCGGAACCAAGCAGGAGATCTACCGGCTCATGCGCGACCTCGCCAACGGCGGCAAGGCGATCCTGTTCTACTCCTCCGACTATGCCGAGTTGATCGGCTGCTGCGACCGCGTCTCGGTCCTGTATGCCGGGCGCGTGGTCGCCGAGAAGGAGGGCGAGGAGATCACCGAGGAAGGGCTGGTCGCCGCCTCGCTCAACATCGCCGTCGACGCGGCATGACACACCAGCCCGCCTGGCAACGGTGGCTGCGGCAGAACCTCGGCTTCACCATCGCGCTGCTGCTGTTCACCGCCCTCTATCTCTCCTACAACATGCTGCATCCGCGCGGCTTCTCCTCGGCGGTTGCGATCCAGAACGCCAACGAGACCGCGGCGATCGCCTTTGTCGCCATGGCGCAGACCTTCCCGGTGCTGCTCGGCGGGCTCGACCTTTCGGTCGGCGCCGTCATGACGCTGACCAATTGCATCGCCTCCGAACTGGTGCACGGCTCGCCCGCCCAGATACTGCTTGGCATGGTTCTGACGCTGCTCGCGGGCACCGCCTTCGGGCTGCTCAACGGCTGCATCGTGGTCTATGGCCGCATCCAGCCGATCATCGCGAC
>JAEYRQ010000622.1 GCA_023435545.1 Pseudomonadota bacterium
GCGAGGCCCGCGACCAGCAGGCCGGTGACCGCGCCGGCGCGGAAGGCGATGCCGAGACCCGCGGCCAGGCTCTGGCTGGCGGCCTGGGTGGTGCGGACATTGGCGCGGACCGAGACCAGCATGCCGATGAATCCGGCGGCGGCCGACAGGATCGCGCCGATCGCGAAGCCGATCGCCACCGTGATCGACAGCAGCCAGGCAACGATGACGAATATGACAATGCCCACGATGCCGATCGTGGTGTACTGCCGGCTGAGATATGCCTGCGCGCCTTCCTGAATGGCGCCGGCGATCTCCTGCATACGCTGGTTGCCCGCATCCGCCGCCATGACGGACTGGATTGCCCAGACGCCATAGACGATGGACAAGGCGCCGCAGGCGATGATCGCCCAAATTGCCATAGACATGGGTCCTATCCTGCTTGTCTGATTGTCGTTCGTATCGCGAGCGGAGGCCCGGCCGCGGCCGAAGAGACGTCCATGGGAGCCCCCGCCCCCCTGATTGACCGGTGGTCGGCGCGACGTTTGCCAGAAAAACCTGCGGCAGGCAACAAATCGCTGGGATCTCCGGAGACCGGATCAGACGGCGGGGCGGCGATCCGTGGAGAACTTCAGCCAGCCGAGCAGCAACAGGCAGGCGCCTGCGATCGGGAAGACAGCCATGTTGATGATCTCCCAGCCTCCGGTCACGAGGATCGCGCCGGACATCAGCGACGCCACGGCCTGGAATCCGAAGACGAGGAAGTCGTTCATGGCCTGCACCCGCGATCGCTCCTCGGGCGCATAGGTCTCGGTCAGCAGCGCGGTGGCGCCGATGAAGCCGAAGTTCCAGCCGACGCCCAGCAACACCAGCGCGCTCCAGAAATGCCACAGCGTGATACCGCTCAGGGCGATGCCGGCGCTGAGGGCGAGCAGCAGCAGACCGGCACCGATCATCCTCAGCGTTCCGAAACGGACAATCAGCGCGCCGGTGAAGAAACTCGGCGCGAACATGGCGATGACGTGCCACTGGATGCCGAGCGTCGCCTCGGTCTGCGTATGGTCGCAGGCAACCATGGCGAGCGGTGCGGCGGTCATGACCAGGCTCATCAGACCGTAGCTGCCGATGGCGCAGACCACCGCCACGATGAACTTGGGCTGCAGCGCGATCTCGAGCAGCGGCCGGCCGCCCTGACCCTTCGGCGCGGGCGGCAGCCTGGGAATGCGCAGGAACGCGAGGACCGCGATCGCCGCAAGACCCAGAACGATCTGCGTCAGGAAGGCTCCGGCAAACGGAATCGGGTCAAGCGCGTCCTTGGTGAAGATCACGATCTGAGGTCCGAGCACCCCCGTCACCACTCCGCCGGCGAGAACCCAGGAAATCGCCTTCGGGCGGAAGGCAGGCGTCGCCGTATCGGCCGCGGCGAAACGGTACTGCTGGACGAAGGCGTTGCCGATACCTGCGCAGGCAGTGCCCAGGCAGACCAGCCAGAAACTGCCGATGATGACGCCGTAGCCGGCCAAGGCGCCACCGATCATTGTGGTCAGCGCGCCTATCTGAAAGCCCGGCCTGCGGCCGATGCGGCGCATCAGCATCGCCGCCGGGATCGTGCCGGCCGCCACGCCCAGCACGAACGATGTCACCGGCAATGTCGCCAGCGACTTGTCCTCGCCGAGCAGGTAGAAGCCGACGAGGCCGCCCATCGAGATCACGATCGGCGCCGAGGCGCCGCCGATCGCCTGCGCAGCAGCCAACACCAGCGCATTGCGCCGGGCCATGCGGTCGTCCGTGGGGTCGAACGCGCTTGCACCGGCAATCATGATGGCGATCTCCGCAAGATCCGGCACCCTGGACGAGGGGCCGGCAGGCGGCCAAGACGCCACGCCGCGGCCAACGCGTCAACGATCATTTCAACTGCGCGGATCTTCCGTTCGTACATGGCTGAACGAACGACTGGTCAACTCGAGTTCGTTTCCGTCCTCGTCGGCAAAACACGTCGCGCCGGTCCCCTCGCGAATCTCGCCGATGCACGCGACCGCCATACCGGCATCCGCGGCAGATGCCTCGAAGCCGAGCGCGCTCTTTGGCGGGACGGCCGCCAGGATCTCGTAGTCGTCGCCGCCCGTGAGGCAAAGGCCAAGAAGCGCTGGGTCGGCCGAGACACAGTCCTGAGCGGCGGGTGACAGCGGCACCCGACCGGTCGCGACCCGAGCGGTGACGCCCGAGGCGGCGCAGAGCTTGTCCAGATCGCCCGCCAGCCCGTCGGAGACGTCCATTGCCGCCGACGCAAAGCGGCGCACCGTCTCGGCAAGGCACACCCGCGGGCGCGGCAGGCGGTACCGATCGGCCAGGAGGGCACGCTGGGGCTCCGTCGTCAGACCGCGCAGGCGTGGATCGTCCATCGCCGCGAGAAGTCCCAGCGCGCCGTCGCCGATGGTGCCGGAGACGTACAGACGGTCGCCCGGCCGTGCACCGGATCGGTGCACCATCGTCCCCGCCGGAAGGATACCGAACGCGGTGACCGAGACGACGAGCCGGCCGCTGCGGATGGTGTCGCCGCCGTAGAGCGCGATGCCGTATTGACGCTGGTCGACCGCCAGGCCCTCCGCGAATTCCGCGATCCAGGCTTCGCTCCAGTCATCGGGCAGGCCGAGAAGCACCAGATAGCCGACGGGCTCGGCACCCTTGCCGGCGAGATCGGACAGATTGACCCGAAGCGCCTTGCGCGCCACCAGATCCGCCGCCTCGCCCGCCGGGAAGTGCACCCCCTCGGCGATGCCGTCCTTGGTGAGGACGAGGTCGAATCCGGCCGGTGGGGCGTAGGAGGCAGCGTCGTCGAGGAGGGCGTGGGCGCCGGCGACGGTCGCAAGCGGGCGGAAGTGGCGCGCGATCAGCCCATGCTCGTCGAGGCCGCTCATCGTCCCGCGTCAGGTGAACTCGGCCTGGCGGATACGGCGCGCCAGGCGGTCCAGCAGCGCATTGACGAGGCCGGGCTCCTCGCCTTCCTCGAAGAAGGCTCGAGCGATGTCGACATACTCGCTGATGATGACGCGCGCGGGCACGTCGCGCCGCTCCATGAGTTCGTAGGCGCCGGCGCGCAGGATCGCCCTGAGCGTCATGTCCAGCCGCTTCAGCGGCCAGCCGCCTTCCAGCGTTTCGTCGACCTCTGTGTCGATCCGCCGCTGCAGCTTGACAACGCCGCCGAGCAGGTCGCGGAAGAAGCCTACATCGGCATCGATCATCCGGTCGCCTTCGACCTCGGAACCAAGGCGATGCTGTTCGAACTCGGCGATGGTCGAGACCAGATCGGTGCCGGCGACGTCCATCTGGTAGAGTGCCTGGACGGCGGCGAGGCGCGAGGCGCCGCGCCGGTTCGCCTTGCCGGCGCCGAGCTTGCGAGCGGCAGGCTTGCGGGCGGCGGTCAATTGGCTTCTCCGGCGAGCTGTCGTTTCGCCGCGATCATCGCCAGCGCGGCGCGTGCCGCGGCACCGCCCTTGTCCTTACGGTCGAGGCGGGCGCGGGCGTGCGCCTGCTCGCCGTTCTCGACGGTGAGGATTCCGTTGCCCAGCGCCAGCAGGTGATTGACCGACAGGTCCATCACCGCGCGGGCGGATTCGCCGGCGACAATGTCGTAGTGGCTGGTCTCGCCGCGGATCACGCAGCCAAGCAGCACATAGCCGTCGAAGGCGCGCGAGGGATTGCGCTCCCCGACGTCGATCGCCATCGCCAGCGCCGCCGGAATCTCGAGGACTCCGGGAACGGTGATGCGGGCGACCGCGGCGCCGGCGGCATCGAGAGCTGCCATCGCGCCTTCGCGCAACTCGTCGGCGATCTCGGGATAGAAGGCCGCCTCGATGATCAGGATCTTGGGCAGCGCCGTTGTCATGCGGATTCGGTCTCCTTCAGACGGGCGGCGTAGCGCGCCATCAGATCGACTTCGAGGTTGACGCGGTCGCCGGTCCGGCGGCCGTCCCAGGTCGTCACGGCGAGTGTATGCGGGATCAGCATGACCTCGAACCGCCGTCCCGTCACGCGGTTGACGGTAAGCGACGTGCCGTCCAGCGCGACCGAACCCTTCTCGGCGATGAAGCGGTGCAGCGGCTCCGGGGCCTCGAAGGCGAAGACGACGCAATCGCCCTCCTCGCGCCGTTCGACGATCTCGGCAACACCGTCGACATGACCGGTGACCATGTGTCCGCCCAGTTCGTCGCCCTGTCTCAGGGACCGCTCTAGATTGACGGACGTTCCAGGGCCCCAGTCCCCCAGAGTTGTGCGCTCCAGGGTCTCCGGCGAGACGTCCAGCGAAATGGCCGTACGTCCATCATCGTGCGGTTTGGTCTCGACGACCGTCAGGCACGGCCCGCCGCAGGCGATCGATGCACCGAGCGCGATGCCCTCGACCGGATAGCCGCAGGCGATCACCACGCGTGCTCCTGCCGCGCTCGGTGTGACCGAGATCACTTCGCCGACATCGCTGATGAGACCGGTGAACACAGGCCCTCACTCCGCCCGCACATAGGTGTCGAGAACATCCTCGCCGAGCGCGCGGCGATCCACGCGCCTGTATGCCCCGCCGGCCGTGACCGCGGCAAGGGCCGATCCGGCAGGGAGCCCATGCGATCCGATCAGGCCGGGGCCATGGAACAGCATGACTTCGTCGACGAGGTCGGCCGAAACGAGACTTGCCGCGACGTGAGCCCCGCCCTCGACGAGCACACGGGTGATGGCATGGGCGGCGAGTCGTTCCATCACCGCGGCCGGATCGAGGCGGCCGTCGGCGCCGCGGTCGGCGGAGAGCACCGTCGCGCCGAGCGATTCGAGCTCGGCACGCCGGCCAGGGGCCGTATCCGCCGCGCCAATCATCCAGACCGGCGCCGCCGCAGGTCGGTGCAGCAGGCGCGACGCGGCCGGCACCCGCAGCCGGGTATCGATCACCACCCGCACCGGGCTGCGGTCCTCCATGCCGGGCAGCCGGCAGGTCAATTGCGGATCGTCCGCCAGCACGGTGCCGATGCCGACCAGAATCGCATCATGGGTGGCGCGCAGCATGTGGGACCAGGCGCGCGCGCGAGCCCCGGTGATGGCGGCGGGCGCTCCACCAGCGTCGGCGATCATGCCGTCGGCGCTCACGGCGAGCTTCAGCGTCACCCGGGGCCGGTCGCGGAGAATGCGGGTGATGTGACCGGCATTGGCGCGCCGGGCCTCGGCCGCCATCACGCCCACCTCGACGGCGATGCCCGCCTCCCGCAGCCGGGCATGGCCGCGCCCGGCGACACGGGGATCGGGATCCTCCAGCGCGGAGACGACGCGGCCGATGCCGGCTGCAACCAGCGCGTCGGCGCAGGGTGGCGTCCGCCCGTGATGCGAGCAGGGTTCGAGCGAGACGTAACAGGTCGCCCCGCGCGCCAAATCCCCCGCCTCCGCCAGCGCCAGGATCTCGGCATGCGGGCGGCCGCCGGCGCGGGTCCAGCCTCGTCCGACGACCACGGGCCCGGAGCCCCGATCGGCGACGATCAGCGCGCCGACGGCGGGATTGGGCCAGGTGCGACCGAGTTCACGCGTGCCCAGACGAATGGCGGCGGCCATGAAGGCAGCGTCGATGTCTGAACGCGCTGGCGGCATCGCGTGCATGAAGCGCTCCCCGCGTTCAGTCGGCGGAGGCATCCTCGGAGGATTCGCGCGGACCCGACAGCGCGTCGAGGAACTCCTCGAAGTCCTTGGCCTCCGTAAAGTTGCGATAGACGGAGGCAAAGCGGACATAGGCGACGTCGTCGAGCGAGCGCAGGCCCTCCATGACCAGGCGCCCCACCGTCTCGGAGGGAATCTCGCTTTCGCCCATGCTTTCGAGCCGCCGGACGATACCCGACACCAGTCGCTCTATCCGATCGGTATCGACCGGGCGCTTGCGCAGGGCGATCTGCACCGAGCGCATCAGCTTGTCGCGGTCGAAGGGAACGCGGCGCCCGGTCCGCTTGACAACGACGAGTTCGCGAAGCTGTACCCGCTCGAATGTGGTGAAGCGGCCGCCGCAGTCGGGACACACGCGCCGGCGCCGGATCGCGGCGCTGTCTTCGGTAGGCCTCGAATCCTTCACCTGCGTCGCGAGACTACCGCAATAGGGACAACGCATGAGGCCCCTCCCCCGCCCCCGGCGGAATCACCGGACTTAGTGGCCGTAGATCGGGAAACGACGGCAGAGCGCCAGCGCCCTGTCGCGCACGGCGGCTTCCACCGCCGCATTGCCCTCGTCGCTGTTGGCCGCCCTGAGCCCGTCCAGCACCTCGACGATCATGTCACCGACCTCCTGGAACTCGGCAACGCCGAAGCCGCGTGTCGTTCCCGCCGGGCTGCCCAACCGAATCCCGGACGTGACCATCGGCTTTTCGGGGTCGAAGGGCCCGCCGTTCTTGTTGCATGTGATGTGGGCGCGTCCAAGAGCAGCCTCGCTCTGCTTGCCGTTCAGGTTCTTGGGCCTGAGATCCACCAGCATCAAATGCGTGTCGGTCCCGCCCGACACGATGTCGAACCCTGCCTGCTTCAGACGATCGGCCAGCGCCTTGGCGTTGGCGACCACCTGGCGTGCGTACAGCTTGAATTCCGGCCGCAGGGCTTCCCCAAAGGCGACCGCCTTTGCGGCGATGACGTGCATCAGCGGACCGCCCTGGAGACCGGGAAACACGGCCGAGTTGATCTTCTTGGCGATCTCCTCGTCGTTGGTCAGCACCATGCCGCCGCGCGGACCGCGCAGCGTCTTGTGCGTTGTGGTGGTCACCACATGGGCGTGCGGAAACGGACTGGGATGGACGCCCGCGGCGACCAGGCCGGCGAAATGCGCCATGTCGACCATCAGCTTCGCGCCGACCTCGTCGGCAATCCGGCGGAACGCTGCAAAATCGATGATGCGCGGGTAGGCCGATCCGCCGGCGATGATGATCTTCGGCTTGTGCTCGCGGGCCAGTGCCGCGACCTCGTCCATGTCGATCTGGTGGTCGTCGCGGCGCACGGTGTAGTGCACTGCCTCGAACCACTTGCCCGAAAGGTTCACTGGTGAGCCGTGCGTCAGGTGCCCCCCCGCCGACAGCGAGAGGCCGAGGATGGTGTCGCCCGGCGCGGCGAGCGCCATGAACACGGCCTGATTCGCCTGCGATCCAGAATGCGGCTGGACATTGGCGAAGCCGCAGCCGAACAGCCGCTTGGCGCGATCGATGGCGAGATTCTCGGCGATGTCGACGTACTGGCATCCGCCATAGTAGCGGCGGCCGGGATAGCCTTCCGCGTACTTGTTGGTCAGCACCGAGCCCTGGGCTTCAAGGACTGCGCGCGAAACGATGTTCTCAGAGGCGATCAGCTCGATCTCGTCCCGCTGACGGCCCAGTTCGCCGGTGACGGCCCGCATCAGTTCGGGATCGGCGGCAGCGAGCGGCGATTCGAAGAAGGCGCTCGAGGACTCGAGAGTGGACGGTTCGGTCACCGACATTGGCGCGGACTTTCCCGGTTGGTGAGGGCGGACGTCATTGCAGCCGGATGCCGGACGCGCGACGCTCCAGCTGCCGGGACGCCATAGCACAGCTGCCCATCATGGCCAACCGCGCGGGCCGGCGATGGATCAGTCCGCGGACATGCCGGCCAGGCGTCGCTCGAGCTTGCGCACGGCGAGTTTCGCGAGTTCGTTGCGGGCGACGCTCGCGGGCCCGAAGACGGTGACCTCGACGCCCGTCGCTGCATCGACAGCCACGGCGCGAAGCTGCGCCCCGTGGCGGATGAACTCGATGTAGACCTCGCCGGGGCGCGGTCCGGCGCCGGCGCCGCCACGGGACCCGAACGCATCGCGCATCCGGTCCCGTGCCTGCGTCAGATGTTGGACGCCAGCGGCACGCCCTGACCGTCGCGGTTGTAGATGTCCGGACGGAAGTGGACAATGCCGTCGGAGGTCGACCAGGCGGTGATGTAGGCGAAGTAGATCGGCGTGTGGCGCTTGAGGTTGACGTCGATCGTCTCGCCGCTGCGAACCACGGTGTCGATCTTGGCCCGCGACCAGTCGCCGTTCGGCTGCAGCAGCCAGTCGACGAGCTGCCGTACGTTCTGCACGCGCACGCAACCGGAGGAATGGAACCGGGCGTTCTGGCCGAACAGCGTCTGCTGCGGGGTGTCGTGCAGGTAGACCGCGTGCTCGTTGGGGAAGTTGATCCGGATAGAACCCAGAGAGTTCTGGTCGCCCGGATCCTGCTTCAGCATGTAGTCGACAGCCTCGTTTGAGTTCCAGTCGACGTTTGCGGGATCGATCTCCTGCCCCTGCCAGGTGAAGATGCGGATCTTGTAGCGCTCCAGATAGGTCGGATCCTCCCGCATCTTCGGGATGATGTCCTTCTGGATGATGCTCTTCGGCACCGTCCAGAACGGATTGAAGCTGACGTACTGAACCTTCTTGGCCAGCAGCGGCGACTGCCGGTCCTCGCGGCCGACGACGGCGGTATGTCGCGAAGCAACCGCGCCGGACTCGACCGCCTCGACCTCGGCCGCCGGGATGTTGACCATCACGTAGCGGTCGCCAAGATCGCCGGACATCGAACGGACCCGCACCAGATTGGTGCGAAGCTGCTCGATGCGAACTTCGACGGGAACGTTGAGCTCGACCAGCGTCTGCTCGTGGACGAGACCGTCCGGCACCAGACCGTGGCGGCTCTGGAACCGGCGGACGGCCGCCTCGACATATGTGTCGAAGGTATTCGATACGCCCGCCGAGGCAGCGAGATCGCCGCTGGCGATGAGACGCTGGCGCAGCGCCGCGACGTTGGCATGCGACAAGCCGACGCGCAGCACCTGGCCTCCAGGCACCGCGCCCCAGCCACCGCGCGCCGCGATGCCCATGTAGACGTCGATGCTGCGCTGGATGTTGTCGGCGGTCAGCGCACTGAGGGTCGGCTGGCGGCTGTCGAATGTGAAGCTCAGGGTCTGCGACGACGGATCGAAACGGTCGCTCCACTCAGCGCTACGAGTGTCAAACGTTACGAGCGAGGGATCCTGATTGCGCGCCGCAACGGACTGCGCTGCGCCCTGGCCGGGCGCAGAGGCGCGCAGCGAACCGAGCCACGAGCCGCTGCCCGACGACTGTGCCATCGCAGGCGCGGCCAGAAGGACCGCACCGAGTGCAATACCCGAGAAGCTCTTGATCGTCATAATCCGCCCGAGACAGTTTACCCCGACCGCACGCG
>JAEYRQ010000624.1 GCA_023435545.1 Pseudomonadota bacterium
GCCGATGGAAGCGGCCTCGCGCGCGGAGCCGGGCTGCCTTCGATATCAGGTTTACGAGGCGATGTTCGAGCCGGGCCGCGTTCTCGTCCATGAGCATTGGGCCTCCGGGGAGGCGCTGGCCGAGCACGAGCGCCAGCCGCACCTGAGGGTATTCCGCGCGGCTTCGGAGGGGCTGCGCCTGGGCGCGATCACACGTACCGTCCACGAGATCACGGATGAGAAACTCGTCATTTGAGCGGCCGCGACCGGTCCGGGGACGGTCGCGTGCTGGCCACCGTGCCGGCTGCTGAAACACAGCAGAAGCGGTTGGCAACGAAAGGGTAACGCAAAAGCCACGAAGTCGCCGCGCTTTCTGTCCGCGGGAGCCAGAATTCGGGCCATCCCGCGCCCGATTGATCCGCTCTTCTTTCCCACAACAGCGCCCGACGTGGCGCGGACAAGACGGGGAAAGAGAACATGGTTGACGGGACAAGAATCCGGGATGGAGGGCGGGCGGCGTCCCGCTTGCAGTCTCTCCTCAGGGCAGCCGCGCTTGGTGTCGCGCTGGCAGTGCTGCCGCCGGTCGCCTCGCACGCGGCACCAGGCGCCGCGACCGAGGATCCGGCCGGACAGGCGGTCCTGGAAAGGGCGCACACGGGGCAGAGGGCGCTGCTCCTCGACCTGCCGCGGCCCACGCTCGCGCCGGGCTTGCCGCCGCCGGACTTCACCACGGTTTCGGACCGCAGGATCATCTCCGGCGGAATCCTGCTGTTGCTGGCCGGCTTCGGCGGGCTCACCGCGCTGATGTGGCGCGAGCTCGGCATCCGATCCAAGGCCCGGTGAGATGACCATGTGCGTGAAGCAGCTACTGAATCGCGCCCAGCCGGGCGACGTCGTCGCCGTGCTGATCTTCGCGGTCCTCGCCGCGCTGGGTATGATGCTGATCGCCGACGGGCTGTGGCTGAAGGCGCAGGACATCGACGGGTTGGTGTCGCCGGCGCATATGCTGGTCGACTTCAGGCCCCGTCCCCACGGCTGATCCCCTCTCAGGAAGCGGCGCGCAGTTCCTGCGCGAGGTCATGCACGCCGGCAAGGCCGTGCACCGACAGCGTTTCTCCGGAGGCGGTCGAGAGCGACAGCGTCCCTGCACCGAAACGGCCGCCGGCAAGCGAGGGTTCGAACTCGACGTCGCTCAGTTCACCCCATCCCACATGGCGCGGCGTCATGTTGGGCCAGCCCCGTTCGATCCAGATGCCGTCGAAGGTGCGCGCGATGCGCGTCGTCTGAAACCGGAGGAAGACAACGAGCAGATAGAGCGGCACGATCACCGCCGTAGCGATAAAGGCATAGAGCCCCACCGTGCGGCCGCGCCCGCCGATGAATTCGGCCACGGCCCACACGGCCAGCAACACCGCCGTCAGGACCAGCGGTGGCAGGAACACGCTCCAGTGTGCCCGGCCGATGATCCGGGGCTCGATGGCAGGATCGACGCTCGCTTCCATGTTCGGGACTATAGCATCCGGCCGGTCCGTTGCATCCCGGCGCAAAAAGGGAACGCCGCCCCGAAGGGCGGCGCGAAAGTTGGAATTGGAGCGATAGTCAGAAAAAACGTTCGAAAGCGGATCGGGATCCGGTCAGCGGGCGACGTCGACAAATCCTCCCGGTGCCGCCGGATCGACCAGGAAATCGGTGATGCGGGCGTAGCGGTGCTTCTTCATCAGCCCGCTGTACTTCACCGCCGCGGCAAGACCCGCCTTCGCCAGGAACGCCGGCCCGGATGTGGCGCGGGATGGATTGCGGACCCCGACGCGCCGCAGCACGCCATTGGCGTAGTTCATCGCGTATGAAGCGCGAATGTCGCTGGTCCAGTGTTCCGTGGTCACCGAGACGTTCAGGCAGTCGTGATTCGCCACGCGGTGCGGGCCGTTCAGCGCCCAGTGCAGCATCTGGCCCGGCTCGAGATCGTAGGTCTCGGCATATTCATCGTACCAGGGCTCGTACGGCACCTCTTCCTCGGTCAGGCCGAGAATGATCCCTTCCATGTCGGCGGGGTTCAGGAAGGGCTCGGCGGCCGGATATACGTAGACGCGCTTGCGGCCGCGGATTTGCCAGAGCATCTGGCCGGGCACGTCGCAGTGGTAATAGACCTGCGCGTTCGGCGAGGAGATGAGCACCCCGAGACTGCGCTTGAAGGTCGACAGGCCGGGCACGTTCGTCTCGACCTCGCCGAAGATCCGATCGAGGAGGGCGCCGTAGCGGGCATCCGTGGTGTTGACGCGCTGCAGGTTGATCCAGATGCGGCCGGTCCTGACGGCCTCGATCACCTCCGCGCCGCTGCGCGTGCCCTTGTCGCCGGCACGCCAATTGCGGCGGCGGTGATCGGTTCCCATGGTGCAGATGTGATAGTCGGCCGGGTCGGCGCGGTCGATCAGCTCGGCGAGCGCCTCGTCGTCGAAAAGGCCGGTGTCGGCCAGGCGGTGGTTCAGCTTGATTGTGTGGCGGCCGAAGACCGTCGTGTGCCTGGGCTGCCAATCGGTGAAGATGGTGTCGTTCATCGTTCTGCCGGCAACTGTCTCAGTATGACAAGTGTCTCGGAATGAAGCGCCCGGCGGCCGAGCTGTGCCGACACTACGCAACTTGTTCAGTGAACGGAAACCTTTCGAATTATTTACCTTAAGAAGCGGAAATCCTGTTGCTTAAATTTGGAAGCGCGTGGCGGCAGCGGTCCGTTCAGCTGCCGGAAGCGCGTTCCGCCAGGCTCTTCAACCGTACGAGCCCCGCCTCGTAGTCCTTACCCACCCAACCGTCGACGAACAGGCCCAGCCAGCGGGTGACCGGGTTCATTCCGAGGTCGGTCTCGAAATCCCAGGTGACCTCGGTTCCGCGCCCGGCCGGCGTCAGGATGATGCTCGCCTGCGCCTCGCCGATGTCGCCGAATTGCAGGCGGGAGGTGACCGAACGGCCGGGGTCGATCTCGACGATTTCCTGGCTGCCGGAACCGACGTCCGGGTGCTCGCTGCGCCAGATGAGCCGTTGGCCGACGCCGGTCTCCGGCCCCTCGTGGACGTAGCTGGTGCCAGCGGGATCGATCGTTGCCCAGGGCGACCAGTCGTTGAAGCGTCTGAGGTCCGAAACGAGTGGCCAGACCGCCCCGGAGGGCGCGTCGACCACGATCGAGCGGCTGATCTCGACCTGGCGTGGCAGCAGCAACCCGACGAGCAGGAACAATGCGACGATGATCAGCAGGCCGACGATGTAGCGAGCGATCGAACGCATTGTTCCGGCTTCTTGCGATTCCGACTGGGCCTTGTCCCGCCGTCGCCGCGACCCCGCGGCTTCACGCTGCCGTGAGTTCGGCGGCCGAATCGGCGCTCGCCCCTACATAAGTCCACAACAGGAGGAGGGCCATGTCGAACTCAGGATTTCAACCATCCACGTCAACGATCCTGGTGGTGGCGTTGATGGCGATGATGGCCGGCCCGGCGACGGGTCAGACCGTAGAGACGGCGGCAGGACCGATCAGCGTCCAGACGGTGGCGCGCGGGCTGGAGCATCCCTGGGGGCTGGCCTTCCTGCCGGACGGCGCCATGCTGGTGACCGAGCGGCCGGGCCGGGTACGGCTGGTGGCGCCCGACGGCAGCATGTCGGAGGCGCTAGAGGGAGCGCCGCAGACAAGGTCGCTCGGTCAGGGCGGACTGCTCGACATCGCGCTGCATCCCGATTTTGCCGCCAATGGTCTCGTCTATTTCACCTTCGCCGACCTGGACGGCCGCGCCGCGGGAACCGCGGTCGCGCGCGCAAGGCTGGTGCGAGAGGCGGGTTCTACACCGAGGTTCGAGGGGCTCGAGACGATCTTCAGCATGGGCAACAAGACCAGCGGCAGCCGCCATTTCGGCTCCAGGCTCGCCTTCGCGCCGGACGGGACGCTGTTCTTCACCATCGGCGACCGGGGCGAGATGGACCGGGCGCAGGTTGCCGCCGACCATGCAGGTTCGGTGCTCAGGATCGCGGACGACGGATCGATCCCGCCCGACAATCCCTTTGCCGACGGTGCCGAGGCGGCGCCGGAGATCTGGTCGTTCGGCCACCGCAACCCGCAAGGAGCCACGATCCATCCCGAGACGGGCGTGCTGTGGACCGTCGAGCACGGTCCGCGCGGCGGCGACGAAGTCAACATTCCCCGCAAAGGTGCCAACCATGGCTGGCCGGTCATCTCCTATGGTGTCCACTATTCCGGCCAGACGGTCGGCGAGGGCACGCATAGGGAGGGCATGGAGCAGCCGGTCCACCACTGGGATCCGTCGATCTCGCCGTCCGGGCTGATGTTCTACACGGGGGAGGTGTTCCCCCACTGGCAGGGCGACCTGTTCACAGGCGGACTGTCGGGACAGTTGCTGTCGCGGCTGGAGGTCGATGGCGAGTCGGTAACTGGGGAGGAACGGATGCTGACCGGCCTCGGCCTGCGCATCCGCGACGTCCGCCAGGGGCCGGACGGCCACATCTTCCTGCTGACGGATTCAGGCGACGGGCGGATCCTGAAGCTCAGCCCGGCGGATTGAGGCCGGCGGTCGGTGCGCGCGCCGGCAGGCGGGATTCCTGGCGCACTCGCGGCGGTGCGGTGGATGCCCGGGTCAAGCCCGGGCATTGCGCGGCAGGGGAGCGACGGGGCGGTCGCCCCTCACATCGGCGGGATGCGCAGGACCTGGCCCGGATAGATTTTGTCGGGATGGGTCAGCATCGGCTTGTTCGCCTCGAAGATGACGTTGTAGGAGGCGCCCTTACCTTTGCCGTAGTGGGTCTCGGCGATCTTCCAGAGCGTGTCGCCCTTCTTCACCTCATAGAAGACCGCGTCGGGCTCCTTCTCCTTGACCGAGATCTCCTCCTCCACGGCGCCGACGCCGGTGACATTGCCGAGCGCCAGGATGATCTTCTCGCGCACGGAACTCGACGGGGCGGTGCCGGCGACCTTGACCTTGTCGCCCTCGACCTTGACGTCGAGCCCCTCGGCCTCGAGGCCGAGCTTCTCGACCGACTTCTTGAGGTCCTCGGCCGGCGGGGCCTCGT
>JAEYRQ010000626.1 GCA_023435545.1 Pseudomonadota bacterium
GGGCGCTGCGGCTGTTCCTCGCAACCGGAGTCCTGGGCGGGTTCACGACGTTCTCGGCGTTCTCGCTGGACGTCGCGGTGCTGTGGGAGCGCGGTGCCCCGCTCGCGGCCACAGGCTATGTCGTGGCGTCCGTCGCCGGGTCGATCCTCGCCGTTTTCGCCGGGCTGGCCGTGATGCGGGGAGCAATACCGTGAGCGGCGTACAACAGATAGCCGTTGCGACCGGCGATGACGGCATGCGTCTCGATCGGTGGTTTCGCCAACATTTCCCGCAGGTGACCCAGGGCTACCTGCAGAAGCTATTGCGAACCGGCCAGGTGCGGGTCGACGGGGCACGGGCCAAGACGAGCGACCGGCTGGAAGCTGGCCAGACGGTGCGGGTGCCACCGCTTCCGGCGGCCGACGCCCAGCCACTGAAGGCCAGGCCGCGGCTGTCGGCGGCGGACCAGGCGCTGCTCGCCTCGATGATCCTCTACGAGGACGACGACCTGATGGTCCTCAACAAGCCGTCCGGCCTGGCCGTGCAGGGCGGCACCAAGACGGCACGCCACATAGACGGGCTGCTGGCGGGATTGGGAGAGGATGCCGATACACGGCCACGCCTCGTTCATCGCCTCGACCGGGACACCTCCGGCGTGCTCGTCGTCGCCAAGCGGCGGGCGGTGGCGGCGAAGATGGGGCGGATGTTCCAGACCCGCTCGGTGCGCAAGATCTACTGGGCGGTCGTCTATGGCGTGCCGAAGCCGCCGCAGGGAAAGGTGGAGGCGGCGCTGGTTAAGGCGGCAGGCGCCGCCGGAGATCGCGTCCGCGCGGCGCGGCCAGGCGAGCAGGAGGAGGCGCAGTCGGCCGTCACCTATTATTCTGTCGTCGACCGGGCGGCGCAGAAATTCGCCTGGATGTCGCTGAAGCCGGTCACCGGGCGGCAGCACCAGCTCAGGGCGCACATGGCGATCCTCGGACATCCGATCGTCGGCGACGAGAAGTATCCGTCCGGACGCGAGCTACCCGACAGCGTGACCAACAGGTTGCATCTGCACGCCCGGCGGATCGTGTTCCCCCATCCCGTGACGGGGCGGCCTGTGGACGTCACCGCGCCCTTGCCCGAACATATGGCGCGTAGCTTCGCGGCGCTGGGGTTCGAGGCATCGGGCGCTCCGCAAGAGGAGTAGGATGGATCTCGCCGGCCAGATCGCCCAGCTCATCGGCGGCATCGGCCTGTTCCTGCTGGGCATGAAACTGATCACCGACGGCCTGAAGGCTGCCGCCGGGGGCCAGCTGCGCGACATCCTCGCACGATGGACCCGGACGCGGCTTCGCGGGCTTGCGGCCGGCATCGGACTGACCGCGCTGGTGCAGTCGTCGAGCGCCGTCGTCGTGGCGACGATCGGGTTCGTGAACGTCGGCCTTCTGACGCTTGCCGAGGCGGTGTGGGTCGTGTTCGGCACCAATGTCGGGACGACCACGACTGCGTGGATCGTCGCGATAGTTGGTCTCAAGCTGAAGCTGGATGCTTATGCGCTGCCGCTGGTCGGCATCGGCATGCTGCTGCGGCTCTTGTATTCGCGCGAAGGCTCGCGAGCCGGGGCGGCAGGTACGGCCATCGCGGGATTCGGACTGTTCTTCCTCGGGATCGGTGTGTTGGCCGCCGCCTTCGGTCACGTCGATTCGGCGATCGATCCGGTGGCCTATGTCGGAAGCGGCTGGGGCGCGCGATTTGTCTTTATCGCAATCGGCGTGGTCCTGACGGCTGCGATGCAGTCATCCAGCGCAGCGATCGCGATCATCCTGACAGCCAGCTCCGATGGGAGCATTCCATTCGAGTTGGCGGCGGCGGCGGTCATCGGCGCCAATATCGGAACGACGACGACCGGCGTTTTCGCGGCGATTGGCGCCACTCCGGCCGCCAAGCGCGTTGCTGCGGCCCATGTCGCGTTCAACGTGGTCACCGGGGCGGTGTCGATCGCCTTCCTGTCGGCGATCATCATTGTCGTCGACGAGATGCGCGATTGGCTGGGTCTGGGTGCCGACATGGCGACAAGCGTCGCCTTGTTCCACACGACCGTCAAATTGCTTGGACTGCTTGTGATCTGGCCGATCTCGGATCAACTGATCCACTGGCTGGAGCGCCGCTTCGTCGACCCTGCGGAAGACGACGCGAAGCCGCGGCATCTGGACGACACCATCATCGGAGTGCCCGACCTTGCGATGTCGAGCCTGATCCTGGAGACCAGGCGTCTCGGCGATCTGGCTGGTGCGATCGCCAGCGATGCCTGCGCACCGGTCACGGCGCACGCCGCCAGGCGCGCCGAGGTGGTGACGCTGCTGGCTGGCCGCATACAGGATTTCATCGCCAAGCTCGGCTCGCAGCCGCTGCCGCAGGAGGTTGCCGAGGCGGTGCCGCATGTGCTGCGGGCGATCCAGCACTACGAGGAGGTCGCGCAACTTGCGGCCGCCGAACTCGACGCGTTCGGAACCCCGGTGCCGCCCGCGGTGGCGGAACGGATCGGCGGATTCCGGGACCAGGCGCGTGCGGCCATCGGCGAGGGGAGCGCAGCGTTGCACGATCCGTCACTCATCGATCAGGCGTCAGCCGCCAACCGCCGGGTCGAGGCCGCCTATCAGGACCTGAAGGCGGACATGCTGCAGGCCGCCGCGGCGGGGAGTATATCGGTGGGGGCGCTGGACGATCTCGTGCGCCGTATCGATGCCAACCGCCGGATGGTCAACAGGATTGCCAAGGCCGCTCGCCGCATGGCACAGGCGGAGGCCGCCGTCCTGCACCAGCCGGTCACCGCCGCGGCAACCGAACTTCCGGAGACGATGTGACAACCACCGCTGCAACCGCGTCTCGCGACAGGCTGGACGTCTTGGCGACGTCCGTGCTGCTGCTGCTCTGCGTCGTCTGGGGCCTGAATTACGCACTGACGAAGTACGTCAATATCGGCCTGCAGCCGGTCTTCCACACGGGTTTGCGGTCGGCGCTCGCCGGCCTGGCGGTCTTCGCCTGGTGCATGATCCGCAAGGTGCCGCTGTTCGAGCGCGACGGCAGCCTGATGCCGGGCATCCTGGCGGGTACGCTGTTCGGCGTCGAGTTCGCGCTGATCGCCATCGGGCTCGACTACACAAGTGCGTCGCGCAGCGTCGTCTTCGTCTACACAATGCCCTTCGTGGTGGCGATCGGGGCCCACTTCCTTGTGCCGGGCGAACGCATCACGGCGCTCAGCTTCGGCGGGCTGGTGCTCGCCTTCCTGGGCGTCATCGCGGTGTTCTCCGACAAGCTCAGCCTTCCGGGGCCGGACGCCTATTTCGGCGACCTCATGTCGATCCTCGCGGCGATCCTGTGGGGCGCGACCACCATCGTCATCAAGACGACGGCGCTAAGGCGGACATCGGCCGAGAAGGTGCTGCTCTATCAGTTGGGCGTCTCGGCCGTGCTGCTGCTGGCGGCGACGCCGTTGTTCGGGCCGATCCTGCGCGACGTGACGCCGGTGGTGATCGGCGCCTTCGCGTTCCAGGTCGTCGTGATCGCCACGGTGACGTTCCTGGTCTGGTTCTGGATGATCCAGGTCTATCCCGCCAACCGGCTGACCTCCTTTACGTTCCTGACGCCGATATTCGGTGTGCTGTTCGGCGCGCTGATGCTGGGCGAGGCGATCGGCTGGCGGCTGGTGGTCGGGCTCGGCCTGGTGACCCTGGGCATCTATCTGGTGAACCGGCCGCCGCGTCGCCCGGCCGATGCGATCTAAAACCTGCGGAGGCCGCCCATGAGCGAAGAAACGCCGATGTCGAGGGCGCAGGCGCATTCCAGGCCGGCGCTGCCCAAGCGCTTCTACAAGGAGGCCAGCACCGAGGGCCGCGATGAAGGCGTTGCCGTGCTGCTCGATGGCCGGCCGCTGCGCACCCCCGGCCGGCGTCTCCTCGCGGTCAAGGTTCCCGAACTCGCCGAGGCGATCGCCGCGGAGTGGCACACACAGGGCGAGAGCATCGATCCGGCGACCATGCCGGTGACGCGGATCGTCAACACGGCGTTGGACGGGGTGGCCGACGCGGCCGACGCGGTGAGGGGGGACATCGCGCGCTTCGCGGAGACCGACCTCCTCTGCTACCGGGCCGGCGAGCCGGAAGGGCTCGTGGCCCTGCAGCGGCGCCACTGGGACCCGCTGGTGGCGTGGGCCAGGGATGAACTGGGGCTCACGCTGGTGCTGGCAGAGGGCGTCATGCACGTGGCGCAGCCGGTGGCAACGCTGCGGCGCGCCCGCGACATGCTCGCCACCCTCGACCCGCTCGGGCTGGCTGCGATGCACGTGCTGACGACGCTGACGGGGTCCCTGGTCATCGCGCTCGCGGTTGCGCGACGGAAGCTGACACCCGACGAGGCGTGGACGGCGGCGCATGTGGACGAGGACTGGCAGATCCGCCAGTGGGGCGAGGATGCCGAGGCGCGCAAGCGGCGGGAGATGAACCGGCGGGACTTCGATGCGGCTGCTCTCATTGCCGTCGCGACGGCAGGCGGAGAGGGCGCAGCCTGAACGGTGCGACTCCCGGTCCGCGGTTGCGCATGTTATTCACCGTGCCGAAACAGGAACTTGGGGACAGGTTGAGGACATGAAGGCGATACTCGAACAGCTCGAGGCGCGGCGCGCTGTCGCCCGCGTCGGCGGCGGCGTCAAGCGGATCGAGGCCCAGCACGAGCGTGGCAAGCTCACTGCGCGCGAGCGGCTCACGCTCCTGCTCGACGAGAATTCGTTCGAGGAGTTCGACATGTTTGTCGAGCATCGCGCCACGGACTTCGGCATGGCCGAAACCAAGATCCCGGGCGACGGCGTGGTCACCGGCTGGGGAACGATCAACGGGCGTTCCGTCTTCGTCTTCGCCAAGGACTTCACCGTCTTCGGAGGCTCGCTGAGCGAGACCCACGCGCAGAAGATCATCAAGATCCAGGACATGGCGCTCAGGAACCGGGCGCCGATCATCGGCCTGTTCGATGCCGGCGGCGCCCGCATCCAGGAGGGTGTGGCGGCGCTCGGCGGCTATGGCGAGGTGTTCCAGCGCAACGTGCTGGCATCGGGCGTGATCCCGCAGATCTCGGTGATCATGGGTCCCTGCGCGGGCGGCGACGTTTACTCGCCGGCCATGACCGACTTCATCTTCATGGTCCGCGACACGAGCTACATGTTCGTGACCGGCCCGGACGTGGTGAAGACCGTCACCAACGAGACCGTCACCGCCGAAGAACTCGGCGGTGCGTCGATCCACCCCACCAAGTCCTCGATCGCCGACGGTGCCTATGACAACGACGTGGAGGCGCTGATCCAGATCCGGCGGCTGATGGACTTCCTGCCGGCCAACAACCAGGCCGGCGTGCCGCAGATCGACTCGTTTGACGACATGACGCGCATCGAGGACTCGCTCGACACGCTGATCCCCGAGAACCCCAACAAGCCGTACGACATCAAGGAACTGATCCTGAAGGTCGCGGACGAGGGGGATTTCTTCGAGATCCAGGCGGCGTTCGCGAAGAACATCGTCACCGGCTTCGGGCGGATCGGCGGGCGCACCGTCGGCTTCGTGGCCAACCAGCCGATGGTGCTGGCCGGCGTGCTCGATTCCGATGCCAGCCGCAAGGCGGCGCGGTTCGTGCGCTTCTGCGACTGCTTCAACATCCCGCTGGTGACCTTCGTCGACGTGCCTGGCTTCCTTCCGGGCACCGCGCAGGAATATGGCGGGCTGATCAAGCACGGCGCCAAGCTGCTGTTCGCCTATGCCGAGGCGACGGTGCCGAAGGTGACGGTGATCACCCGCAAGGCCTATGGCGGTGCCTATGACGTGATGTCCTCGAAGCATCTGCGCGGCGACGTGAACTATGCCTGGCCGGCCGCCGAGATCGCTGTGATGGGCCCCAAGGGGGCGGCCGAGATCCTCTACCGGTCCGAGCTGGACGATCCCGAGAAGATCGGCAAGCGCATCCAGGAGTACACCGACCGCTTCGCCAACCCGTTCGTGGCCGCCGAGCGGGGCTATATCGACGAGGTGATCATGCCGCACTCGACCCGCCGCCGGGTCGCCCGCGCGCTGGAGATGCTGCGCAACAAGAACCTCGAGAACCCCTGGAAGAAGCACGACAACATTCCGCTTTAGGAGGCTGTCATGGGAATCTCCTATCAAGCACTCGCAGAGTGTGTCACGTCGTGGCTAACTTACAAATACTACACGGCACTCAAGAGTGTTATAACTGAAGCTACGCTGTCGGTACCAATTACTGAGTATTTAAATTCAAACATAAGTTCTGGCTCTGTCGAGCGCGAAAAGCATCACCCGAATTTCCGTTCGCGTGCTCGCGGCCGCCCAAAGTCCATAGATTTTGTGTTGAAGCGCGGAGGTGGCGAAGGGTGGATTGCAGCTATTGAAACGAAATATTGCCCAAGTGACAAGAAGGCGCTCGTCACCGACTTACTTAGAATGGCCTATCTTCGGGTAGGTAATGGTGGCTGCGACAGATATATCCTCATTGCTGTTAAG
>JAEYRQ010000558.1 GCA_023435545.1 Pseudomonadota bacterium
GGCTGGGTCCCGGATCAAGTCCGGGACGTGCGTCGAGGATGTTGCTGCGGCCGTGGTCGTCAAGACTGCCCCCTCATCCCCACCCGCGTCGCGGCAAGGCGCGCCTCGTCGAGTGCAATGCCGAGGCCCGGCGCATCGGACAGCACCAGGTCGCCGTTCGCGTCGACATCCACCGGCGACTCCAGCATGAAATCCCGCCGTTCCAGCGACCATTCCGGCGGATCGTAAGGGAACTCGATGAAGGGTGCCGCGCCAAGACCCGCGGTCAGGTGGGCGTTGGCAAGGACGCCGATGCCGTTGGTCCAGGTGTGCGGCGTGAACAGCACGCCGTGGTCCTCGGCGGCGCTGGCGATGCGGCGCAGGCCGGTGATGCCGCCGGTGAGCGCGGCGTCCGGCTGCACTACGTCGACCGCATGCGCATCTATCAGGTCGCGGAATTCGTAGAGTTCGCGGGTCATCTCGCCGGCGGCGATGCGGATCCCGGTCGCCTCGGTCAGTCGCTTCATGCCCTCGCGGTCGCCCCGATGCAGCGGCTCCTCCATCCAGTAGATGGCGAGCTTCTCCAGTTCGCGGGCGACGTCGAGCGCATCCTTGAATCGCCAGGGCGCGGCGGTGTCCCACGGCATGCGCCAGCCCTGATTGCAGTCGACCATCAGCGTCAACCGGCCGCCGACACGCTTGCGGACGGCCTCCAGCGCCAGCACGTCGTCGCGCCAGTCGCCCCGGTGGAAGCGCACCTTCATGGCGCGGAAGCCGCGTTCGACGAAGGATTCCGCCACGTCGGCCAGTTCCTCCGGCGCATGCAGTGTCCCCGACGAGGCATAGGCCGGAACGCGGTCGGAGCGGCCGCCGAGCAGCTTCCAGACCGGCAGCCCGGCGATCTTGCCGGCGAGATCCCACAACGCCAGATCGAGCGGCCACGCGCGGCCGTAGTGGAAGGAGATGTTGTCGAGGACCCGGAAATGCCGCTCGATGGCGAGCGGATCCTCCCCGACGAACAGGTGCTCGTGGCCGGCAAAGCCTAGCATCAGGTCGCCGGAGCCGATGCCGGTCAGTCCCTCGTCGGTAGTGACGCGCACGATCGTCGCGCGGAAGGAGGTGCGCGCGCGGGTGTCCCAGCTCGCCCGGAACGGCGGATCGAGCGGGATCTCGTGGTGGGTGATCTCGATGCCGGTGATCTTCATCGCGCTGCCACCCTCGCTGTGGACCCGTCCAGCACCAGCCCCGCCAGCATCTGAAGATCCTCGTCTCGTAGGTGTCTTGCGGTGGATGCGCGCATGGCCGCGTTCTCGGGGGAGGCCATGCGCGTGGCGAGAGCGGCCGGATCGACCGCCTGCGGCAGGCGACGGTCGAGGCCCACCTCGTCGATCAGCGCGGAGAAGGTGGCGGGAAGCGCGTCGGGGTCCGGTCCGATGCCGAAGGCGTCCGCGACATTGGCGAACGCCTCACGGTTGCCCTCGATCACCCAGGGCAGCGTCGCCTCCATGGCGATCGCCACCGCCTTGCCGTGATGCAACGGCATCAGGCTGCCAAGCGCGTGGCCGATATTGTGGGCGAGCGCGGTACCGGCATTGTCGATCGCCATTCCCGCGAGGCACGCGGCGGTGAGCATGCGGAGGCGTGCGTCGAGATCGCCCGGCCGGGGGACGGCAGCAGGCAGGTGGCGGACGCAGAGGCGGATCGCCTCCAGCGCGTGCAGGTCGTTGACGGCACTGCGGTTGCGGTTGGTCGCGGCCTCCATCGCGTGGACGAGCGCGTCGAGCCCGGTGGCCGCCGTCAGCCCCGGCGGCAGCCCGACCGTTAGCTCGGGGTCGAGGATGACGAAGTCCGGCTTGAGCGCATCGCCCCAGTACCAGAACTTGACGTGGTCCTCCGAGGAGAGCACCGAGACCGCCGTGGTCTCCGAGCCCGTGCCGGCGGTGGTCGGAACGCAGACGAGCCGCGCGCGGCGGGCGGGCAGCGGCGTCGCAGCGAGGCGGAATTCAGTGGCCTGCCGGTCGCTCGCAGCCAGCACCGCGATCATCTTCGCCGCGTCGAGTGCCGATCCACCGCCCAGTCCGACCACGGCATCGGCGCCGATACACCGTGCCAGCGCGGCCCCATCAGCCACCTGCGCCTCGCGCGGATCGCTGACGATGTCCTCGAAGCGGTGCACGGAGTGGCCTGCCCCGGCGAGCGCGGCCTCGGCGCGGCCGGTGATGCCGAGGTCCGACAAGGCTGGATCGCTCACCAGCAGGACGGTCGCGCCATCGACGCCCAGGCCCGCCAGATACCCGCCGAGGCCGTCGATGCGGCCGGGACCGGCGGCTATGGCCGGGACCCGGCCGAGGGAGAAGCTGGACATTGCAGGGGCGCACCGTGGCTTGGAGCGCCAACGGTAGCGTCCGTCCTCGGCGAAGCGAAGGCTATCCCGACACCGGATGCCGGATTTTGCGACGGATCGGCGCGGAACGGCCGGAGGTCAGCCGACGGCGAGGCGCTGATTGTGCATACGGTGCATCAGGTCCTTGGCCGTCTCCACCGTAATTGCCGCGTCGCGGCAATAGGCATCGGCGCCGACCGCCCGACCGAACTCCTCGTTGAGCGGCGCGCCGCCGACCAGCACGATGTAGCGGTCGCGCAGGCCCTTCTCCTTGAGCGTGTCGATGACCACCTTCATGTAGGGCATGGTGGTCGTGAGCAGCGCCGACATGCCGAGGATGTCCGGCTGGTGCTCCTCGAGCGCCTCCAGATACTTCTCGACCGGGTTGTTGATGCCGATGTCGATCACCTCGAAGCCGGCGCCCTCCATCATCATCCCGACGAGGTTCTTGCCGATGTCGTGGATGTCGCCCTTCACCGTGCCGATGACCATCTTGCCCATCTTCGGGGCGCCGGTCTCCGCCAGCAGCGGGCGCAGGATCGACATGCCCGCCTTCATGGCGTTGGCCGACAGCAGCACCTCGGGCACGAACAGGATTCCGTCGCGGAAATCCTCGCCGACGATGCGCATGCCCTCGACGAGCGCGTCGGTCAGGACGGCGTAGGGCGTCCAGCCGCGATCGAGCAGGATGCGGACACCCTCCTCGATCTCCTCCCTGAGGCCGTCATAGAGGTCGTCATGCATCTGCTGGACGAGATCGTCGTCCGAGAGCGAGGATAGGTCCAGATCGTCACCCGACATGATGCACTCCGGCACGGGGATGGCACGACGTACAAAGCACCGATTATCGGTGAGGTTCCATCATTTCCGTTTCCTGGAACCGACTTGCCGGGTCGCAATTGCGACGGCGGGAGGCGCCGTTTCCTCATCGTCGCGCGCAATGCGCGAAACTGAGCGGCGGCCAGGGGTTGCCGCGATTGCCCACTATCCCCACCGCGCCGGGGGATGACGCAGGCGAGACACGCTTGCGGAGGCGTCGGGGGTAGGCTTCGGGGAACGGCAGGATGGACTGCACGCGAGAGGCACCTGTTCCATGAGCGACACCCAGGACGAAACCCGCGGGCGCCGGCGCGGCGGCGGCGCGGAGGCGCGGCGCGAGCGCAGGCGCGGCGGCGGCCAGCAGGCGCTGCGCTACATCACCCGCAAGGTGCCGCTATACGAGGTGCTGGACGAGGAAGGGCTGTCGCTGATCGAAGCCAATGCCGACTTGGTACTCGAGGAGATCGGCATCGAATTCCGCGAGGACGAGGAGGCGCTGAAGCTGTGGCGGGAGGCAGGCGCCGACGTCAATGGGGAGCGCGTGCGCTTTCCCAGGGGACTGTGCCGCAG
>JAEYRQ010000573.1 GCA_023435545.1 Pseudomonadota bacterium
TCGGGTGCCTCGTAGGGTGCCGAGACGCCGGTAAACTCCTTGATCTCGCCCGAGCGGGCCTTGCGGTAGAGCCCCTTCGGATCGCGCTGCTCGCAGGTTTCCACGTCCGCCTTGATGTAGATCTCGTGGAACCGCTCATTGGCGGCCGCGCGGGCCCGTTCGCGGTCGGAGCGGTAGGGCGAGATGAACGCTGTGATGGCGACGAGGCCAGCTCGGGAGAACAGCGCGGCGACCTCGCCGACACGGCGGATGTTCTCGGCCCGCTCCTCCGGCGAGAAGCCCAGATTGGCGTTGAGACCGAAGCGGATATTGTCGCCGTCCAGCACATAGGCCTGGTAGCCGCGCTCGAACAGGGCGAGCTCCAGTTTGGTGGCGAGCGTCGACTTTCCAGCGCCCGAAAGACCGGTGAACCACAGGACGCCGCCCTTGTGGCCGTTCTGCTGTTCACGGATTTCGGTCGGCACGCCGTGCTCGACCCGGGTGATGTTCATCGCCCGCTGCGTCACGAGCTGGCGCTGGTCGGCATATCCCTCCATCGAGATGATGCCGCCGCCGGCGATGTCGTAGCCATCGATCAGGACGAAACGGCCGGTGCGGCCGTTGCGGTTGTGCTCGTCGAGGGCAAGCATGCGGCGCGCGCGCAGCACGACCTCGCCGACCTGGTTGCGCTCGACCCGGTCCATCGTCGCCGACGACAGGTCGGTGGTGTCGAGCACGTGCTCGATCTCCTGCACGGTGACCCGCGCGTCGCTGGTCGCGAGCTTCATCTTGTAGCTCTTGCCCTTGGTCAGCGGCTCGCGGCCGAGCCAGAAGATCCTGGCGCGGAACACCTCGCTCTCGATCGGCGCGTTGGTGACGTGCGAGGCCAGATCGCCGCGCTCGATGAACAGCTGCTCGTCGAGCGTGACACCGACGCACTGGCCGGCGCCGACCGTCTGCGGCCGCGAATCCCCATCGGTTGGTTCCGGCCAGACCTCGATCGACTTCACCCGCGCCGTCTTGTTGGACGGCGAGAACACCAGCTCGTCGCCGACATGCAGCCGGCCGGACTCGATGCGGCCGGCAATGATCCGCCGGTCGTCGAACTTGTAGACGTCCTGCACGGGAAGCCGCAGCGGCCGGTCGAGATGAGCGGCCGGCAGCGCGAAGGAATCCAGCGCCCCGACGACGCTCGGCCCCGTGTACCAGGGCATCCGGGCCGACACCGAAGCGATATTGTCGCCGTCGCGCGCCGAGACCGGCACGACGAAGGTCGGCACCACCCCGATAGAGTTGAGATAGGCGCGGTACTCGGTCTCGATCCCGGCGAAGACGTCCTCGCGGTAGGCGACTGCGTCCATCTTGTTGACCGCAACCGCGATCTGGCGAACGCCGAGCAGGTGCAGGAGGTAGCCGTGGCGGCGCGACTGCTCGCGCACGCCCTCGGTCGCGTCGATCACCAGCACGGCGGCGTCCGCCTGCGCTGCGCCGGTGATCATGTTCTTCAGGAACTCCTTGTGCCCGGGCGCGTCGATGATCGTGTAGTCGCGCTTGTCGGTCTTGAACCAGATCTGCGACGTGTCGATGGTGATGCCCTGGTCACGCTCGGCCTGCATCGCGTCCATCAGGAACGCCCACTCGAACGGCATGCCGCGGCGCTCGCACATGCGCCGGATCGAGTCCAGCTTGCCCTCGGGCAGCGAACCTGTGTCGTGGAACAGCCGTCCGACCAGCGTGGACTTTCCGTGGTCGACATGGCCGACGATCACGATGCGCAGGAGCTGTCGCGCCGCCTCGCGGCTCGAAACCGCCTTCGTGGGTATGGGACCGACGTTCATGGGGAACCTTCAGGTATTTGAGGAGGTGTGTGCGGGTGACGGGCCTACATGTAGCCTTCGGCGCGCAGGCGCTCGAAGGAATCCTCGGCCTCGTGGTCCATGGCGCGTCCCGCGCGCTCCGGCACCTTGGTATTGGTCAGTTCCTCGACGATCTCCTCGATCGTCGTGGCAGTGGAATCCACCGGGAAGGTGATGTCAGCGTCGCCGAGAGAGCGATACCGCTTGCCGCCATTGGAGAAGTAGAGCGGGATGACGGGGATACCCTCGCGGAGCGTGTACTTCCAGATGTCGATCTCGGTCCAGTGCAGCAGCGGATGCACCCTGATGTGGGTTCCGGGCGGGAAATCGGTCTTGTACTGGTCCCAGAACTCCGGCGGCTGGTCGCGGAAGTCCCACTGTCCGGTCTGGCCGCGCGGGCTGAACACCCGCTCCTTGGCCCTGAGCGCCTCCTCGTCGCGGCGGATGCCGGCGAACAGCGCGTTGAACTTGTGCTTCTCCAATGCCAGCTTGAGGCCCAGCGTCTTCCGGGCCGCCGAGCGCGCGGCAGGAGGCAGCGTCTCGTCGGTCTGTTCGATCGGCGGGCATTCCTCGCGCAGGAAGTTCAGGTTCCACTCACTCGCATAGCGGTCGCGGAACTCGTACATCTCCTTGAACTTCCGCCCCGTATCGACATGCATGACGGGAAACGGCACGTGACCGAAAAAGGCCTTGCGCGCCAGCCAGATCATCACGTTGGAGTCCTTGCCCAGGCTCCACAGCATCGCGATGTTGTCGATCCGGTTGAAGGCTTCACGGAAGATGTAGATGCTCTGCGATTCGAGCTCGTCGAGATGGTTCATGGGTCACTTCTTCGTCTCGGATCCGGTCTCATATCGCCGGACGGCGGGTAACGAGCCTGATCAACATGAGGCGGTGCAGTCGGGGACGCCTTGACGTGCCGGCATTGTGCACGATGAATGGCGCGCCTTATAGCGAAGGCATGCCGCCGTGGAAAGGGGCTGTTGCGGTGCAGCGCGAACTGTTTCCCAAGACCCTCTCCGGCAGGAACATGTTTCCATGAGCAGTGGGACGCAGGTCAGTATCGTTCTGCTCAACTGGAACGGCGGCGAACGGGTCGTCGAGGCCTGGAGGGCCGCACGCGCCCAGACGTCTTCGTCGATCGAGACCATCCTGGTCGACAACGCGTCCACAGACGGCTCCCTGGAAGCCTGCCTTGCAGACGCCCGGCCGGACCGACTCCTGCGCATGGAGCGGAATCTGGGCTTTGCCGCAGGAATGAATGCCGGCTTCGAGGCGGCCTCCGGTGAGTGGGTGATGCCGCTCGGCAACGATGTCAGGCTCGCCTCCGACTATGTGCAGACTTGCCTTACCGCAGCGGCCGGGGACCCAGAGATCGGGGCGGTCGGCGGCAAGGAGTATGCCTGGGTGGACGGCGCGTTGACCGATTTACCCCGCCCCAGCGCCGGCGCCCTTTTCCTGACGCGGGAACTGCGGGGCAATTGGGTTCCCGCCGATCGGCCGACCTATGCCTTCGGCGTCAGCGGCTCGATGCCGCTGCTGCGCCGGGCAATGCTGGAGGACATGCGCCAAATCTACGGCTACTGCTACGACGAGCGCTTCGGCACCGGCTATGAGGATCTGGACCTCTGGTTCCGGATGCAGCACCGGGGATGGAAGGCGTTGTTCTGCCCGACTGCGAAAGCCTGGCACGTAGGCTCTGCATCTGCCGGTGGCGCATCCGGCTTCCTCGACAAGCCGCCGGATTATCAACGTCGGCTGTTCCGAAATCGCCGGCTGATATGGATGAAGAACGTCACACCGGAGATGCGCCTGTACCTGGGCTGGCGCTGGCGCCTGTTCGAAGCAGCCATCCCTCTTTATCTGTTGATCAAGTCGCCGGGTGCACTGCTTCCATGGTGGCGGGGCCGGTGTGACGCATACCGTCTGCGTTCGGCGTTCGGGGAAGAGGCGGCGCGCGTGTCCAGCGCGGCCACGGTGCCCGACGCCGTCCTACTCGCCCTCATCCGCTGATTCCTGCAATTCGGTGCCGCCGGTCCGGGGAACGTCGGCCGGAGCTGCCCTTGCCACGGGCTCCGACCGTTGGGCGGCGGGTTCGGGATTCGGGACAATTGCGAGACGGACTTCCCGGATTTCGATGCCGCGGCCGGCGCCTTCGGTATCCGCCCAGATGGCGATCACCGGCCGCCGTCTTGCTTCGGCCTCCTCGAAGGTGAAGTCGAGTTCATAAGGCCGATAGTCGCTCTCCAGCTCAAAGCGCTGCCATCCCGTGGTGCCTCGGCCGCCGTCAGTGACGGCCAGCGCCATCTGAGGACTCTGCAAGCCCGGCGTGGGCCGAACGACCATCGTTACACGCAGGGTCTTGCCGGCGAGCGTCTCCCGTATCGCCGGCGTTAGTTCGATCTGTGCCGTGTCATTGCGACCAATCGGACGTGCAGAATCGTTGCCCGAAGTAATCCGAACGGCGCCTTGTCCGAACAACTCATTCGATGCGGATACTATGGCGTCCTGCGATGGACTTACTCGTTCCGGCACTGCGCCGATGAACAGCACGGCCTGATTGTCGCGCAGGAGCGAACGGTTGACCGCCGCGTACGTGGGGATCTCCGGTGCGGCGGCGACCGAGTTCGCATACCAGGCCGCAGCGACTGCGCTTGCGATCACCACCGCCACAGCGGCGATGACCAGCCAGGTTGCATGCAACCGGAGCTTGCGACGGGGCGGCGGCGGTGCGGAACGCGGCTGCTTCGGCGGCGTTCCATCTAGCGGTTGTCTGGTGGCCCTTCTCTGCGGCCTCACTGGCGCGGGTGCTGGTCCAGCCAGCGGGGGCTCCGGCTGCGGAGCGCCAAGTGGAGTCGCTCGCATTGCCGCATTCCGCGCGTTCGCCGGTCCGGCCTCGAGTTGTGCCTCGACCCCGGGGGAGGCGCGGTACTCCGCCTCCATTCGGGCGATTGCTTGCTCAAGGGCTGACTTCTCGGCAATGATGCGTGCCTGTGGCATCGGCGGCCGAGCGGACTCGATCAGCTTGTCGATCTGGCCGCGCACTGATGCATACAGCGCAAGTCTTGCCTCGGGATCAGTCCTGCCGCCGGCCGCGAGGGATCGAGCCAGTATTTGATAGTAACGTTCCATCCCTCTACGTCTATCCCCCGCGGCGAAGCAACTCGAGCGTTGACCATACCTCAAGGTGACAGCCGGCGCGATGCCTAATATTGGAGCAGTGTCTCGCGGGCGGGCCTATTGGCGGCCCACTTTGTCTACGGACCGCGGCCGCAGATAGAACGTATCCGAAAGCTCTATGCTGTCAGTGAATATCTGACCGAGTGTCGGCGTGTATGTGTAGTCGACCTCCGCCATGATGAGCGTTGTTCCCTCGATGCGCACACCGGCGGGAAGTGTCACCGCAGATCCTGCTGCGCGCCCGGAGGTATGGTAGCCGTCGCTCCAGGCCACCGTGTCGCCCTTGGACGTTACCTCAACGCTCGAAACGACCATCTTCAGGGGTCCCACCGCGTAGGGCGCCATGATCGCGGTCGCGGCGTTGAAGATGTTCGTCATCTCGTCGTCGTCGATCGTGCTGCCCTGCGCGACCAGGTCCCCGACCGCGCTCGCCACGGAGGTGACTTTTCGGTCGACGGAGATCGTGTGGCTCAGCTCGACGCCGCCAAGGTAGAGGATGACCAGGACGGGCAGTATCAGCGCAAATTCTACCGCAGAAACTCCACGTTCATCGCGGACGTAAGCGCGTCGGAGCCCTGCGGCGGGCGAACCTGAGGAGAGTTGGCCGTGGTTGCGGGGCATCAGAGGTCTCAGAAGGGCTCGTTGCGGAACGTAACCGCAGAGGAGAGAAGCCGCTTCCCGTTCGCCAGATCGGCGAGGTCGACCCCGAGCGTTGGGACGATGGTCGGCCACTCGTAAAACGCCCGAACCACGACGATGTCACCGCCCACACCCGGCTGATAAGTGAAGTTGGGAACGAGATTGCCGTTCTCGTCGATGGGCTTGTCGAAGCTCACATCATTGAAGGACTGGTAGGTTCGCACGTCGAGCATCAGCCCGCTCTCGCAGTTGAAGAGTCCGAGGATGCGTGAGCAGACTTCCTGCTTGAACGCGCCGGCATCGAACTTCTGGTCTTGCGCCTGGCCGGTGCGGATCAGTCGCGCCGCATCGGACACGGCGGTTTCCATCACTTGACCTGCGAAGAAAATCAGAGCCGTTTCGAGAATCGCGAAGACGAGCGCGAAGAATGGCGCGGCGACCAGCGCGAACTCGACCGCTGTGACGCCGTCTTCATTTCGGCGGAATGAACCAGGCCGCTTCCGGCGGCCATCACGGTCCTCAAGCGCCTTGATGGGGTCTTCTTTGCCTGCGCCCATGCGCGCGACTCCAGCCTTTCCGCTGCAGTGATGCACGAGACTTAGCCGGAAAGACTTGCAGAACCGTTTATCCGCTCGGCGCGACCTGATCTTCGGTCGACGCCGCCGGCCTATCGCATGCCCGCCTGGCCCTGGGCGAGCCCGAGGCTGGTCTGGATCTGGGAGTCGAGTTCCTCGAACGGATCCTTGGAGTCGCCGATGGCGAGGGTGCGCTCGCACACCGGATTGCAGCTGAACGAGAGCCGAGTAGCGCCCTTCTGCATGGTCACCGAGCCCTCGTCGACTGCCGTCACATGCAATGTCAGCTCTTCGACCGTGTCGCCGGCCGGATCAAGGACGATGAGATTGGTGCTGCCGTAGCTCTTGCCGGTGATGATCAACATGTTGCGGTTCTGCACGAGCGCATCGGCGACGGCCGGATTGCCGAGGATGATGGTCGCGGCCGGCTGGTCGAGGCGGACAACCTTGGCCCGGTTCACTTGGACCACGACGCTGTCCTCAACGGCCTCCGCCGGCACGGCCGCCAAGACGAGGACCGCTGCGGCAGCGATGATCGCAGCATGGCGCTTCATTGGGCGTCCCCTCCTCGGCGCGCTCGAACTCTTCGCGAAACGTAGTCGCGATTGGTAAGCGAAGGGTTACCGCGACTGCCCGCTCGCCCGCGCGGCGCTCGTCGTAAGCAATATCGGGGAAGGCCGCCGGCGCAAGACTGTGGCGCGGATAGGGCGGCTGGATCATGTCGAGGTGGTCGATATTCGATAGATTGAAACGAAAATTCCGGGAAAGACAAGCTTCAATAAAGATATGCATCAAGAACTAATAGCTTAAGCTTGCTGGGAGCTGATGGTTAATCTTCCTTAACCGATGTAGATAGCAAAGAGACTGCCACAGATGGGGGTTGTATTCATGATATCAATTCGTTTACCAATGGACGAAATCTGCAATTTGACCGGGGATGTGTACGATTGGATTAAGGTGTTCGTAACGGGCTGGTTGTAGTGTGACCCCAGTTCCGGACGCAGATCCGCTGGGAGGCGAGACCGGAACAACGATGAGTCAAAAGACCATTGGATCATGGAGCGACACGATGAAGTCCCTGTTCAAATCTTTCGTCCGCGATGAGTCGGGCGCAACTGCCATCGAATACGGCCTGATCGCCGCCGGTATCGCCGTCGCGATCATTCTGGTGGTGGGTGAGGTCGGCGACGCGCTGATCACCACCTTCACCGATGTCAAGGACGGCCTGCAGTAAAGTTCGTTCGCCGCTCGAAAGGGCGGCGACCGCACAGGCGATCTGCCGCTCCGGGTTTCGGCCCGTGAGCGGCCGTTCGCGCTCAGTACGGCGG